>NZ_CALXRN010000083.1 GCF_944390595.1 uncultured Brachyspira sp.
TTAGAATGGCAGGTAATTATAAGCGAGCAATTTTTATGAATATAACAAAAATAAAAATTGTGAGCCTCTGGAAAATTTATTTTCCAGAGAGTTAATGCGAACAATTTTTATAAATATAAATAGGAGAAAAGTATGAACAAAAAAATTATTTTAACTTGTTTATTATTTGTATCATTAATTGTATCATGTAATAAACAAACACCAGCAACAACTGATACTGCAGCTGCTGCTGATTCCAACACAGAATTAACTAATTCTGTAGGCAGTGTAATATTAAGAGATGAAGGAGCTGAACCTGTTATAATAGACATGGAGAAAAAAGAGGTTATAGTTCCAGCAGAGGTAAATGGTAAATATTTTAATTCACCAACAAGACATGGTGTTGTATTTGACAGAGGTTCTAACGGAGATAAATCTGTTTTAAGAGGATTAGCTGATGAAAGAGAATTCTATCAAGCATTAATTGATATAGGAGCAGTACCAGGCAACAATTTAACTATGGAAGATATGAAATTAGAAAAAACAGTTGATGGTCAAAAACTTGATGTATTTGTTACTTGGGATGGTTTAGGAAAAGAAATTCCTTTCGCTGATATAATAAGATCTGATGATGAAAGACCTATGGATATTAGATTCGGCGGAAATTTAGAGAATGCTAAAGATAAAAGAACAGGATGCATACTATGTCTTGACAGCTGTGCAGTTGGCATAACTAGCGATGCAGCTTATGAAACTGGTGCTGTTGAAATCAAAAAAATAGGCAGATACGGAAGAGAAGATGTATTGCCTGCAGACGGTACTAGAGTTTCTGTTATATTCAGAATAGCTACAAATAATTAATAAAATAAAAGGATTGATAAGTGAAATATTTTGTTGTGTTATATAATACTTTTTTATGGGCTATGCTTATTGCTTTTATGATGTTTAAAAATGTATGGCTTGAAATGCGTGTTAATATAGGATTATGTTTTTTTGTAATATGGGCTTTATTATTTATAATATTTTCTTTTGTTAATAATAAAAAACATATTTTTAAAAAATATTTAATATTTTCGCTTATCAATCTAGTTTTATGTTTTATACTAACTTTAATAATATTATCTCCGTCAGCCATAGCATATACTCCATCTTCAATTGTAAGAGACGGTTTATTCATTTTTAGATCATTAAAGCTAAATTTAATAAATACTATATTGTCTATATTTATAATAGCAGGTATATTAATTATATCTGTTTCATCATTAATAAAGAAAAGATCATAGTAATGAAATCCAATGCTTTAATAATATTTACAAGAATACCAATCGCAGGTAAAACAAAAACTAGACTGCAGACAAAATTACTGCCGGAAGAATGTGCTGATATACATCAATGCTTTTTAAAAGATATATATATAAAAATGAAAGAACTAAAATATAATGACATTGATATTATTATATCTTATAATCCGGATGGGGATTTAAATATATTAAAAGAAATATTTTATGATGAAAAGCTGTATATAAAACAGGCAGTAAATACCCCGAATGAAAATGATAAAATTTATAATTCTATGAAAGAAGTATTTTCTTTAGGTTATAAAAAATCTATATTAATAGGAACTGATATACCTGAAATAAGCAAAGAAAATATAATTGATTCTTTTAATTTATTAAATGATAATGATTTTGTATTCGGTCCTAGTTATGACGGAGGATATTATTTAGTTGGAATGAAAGAATACAATGATGTAATAGTTAAAACTAACAGCGGTACGCTTAATAATATTTTGAATGCTATAGAGAATATTAATTTAAAATATTCAATAATAGAAAAAAGATATGATATTGATGAATATGATGATTTAATTGAATTGAGTAATAGAATAAATAATAATAAAATAGTGTTAGAAAATACAAAGAACTTTTTGAAAAGCATAGGATTTTAGGTGTGTCTGTTTCTATAATTATACCTATATTAAACGAAGAAAATATAATAGAGAGATTAATTAAAAATTTGAATGAGTTAGATGGAGAATTTGAAGTAATATTTTCTGACGGCGGAAGCAGCGATAAAACAGTTAATATAATAGAAGATATTAGTAATTATAAAATAGTTAATTCTGATAAAGGCAGAGCTAAACAATTAAATGCAGGGGCTAAAGAAAGTAAATATAATATACTTTTGTTTCTGCATGCTGATAGTATTATAGAAAAAGATGTACTAATAAAAATAGAAAATTTTATCAAAAATAATAACAAAGCAGGATGTTTAAAAATAAAATTTGACAGCAATAAAATATTAATGCGTATATGCGGATTTTTATCTAATTTAAGAGTAAGATTAAGACATATAGCATTCGGAGATCAGGGAATATTTATAGAAAGAAAATTATTTTTTGATATAGGAATGTTTGATGATATGCCTCTTATGGAAGATTATAAATTATCAATAAAATTAAAAAAAATATCCCCTATTATAAATATTAATTCATATATAATTTCATCTTCAAGACGTTTTGAAAAAAATGGAATTATAAAAACTATGATATATATGCAGAAACTTCAATATATGTTTAGAAATGGTGAAAGTATAGAAAAAATAGCTAATATATATAATAATATGAAATGAGGATTTTTTATGGAAATGCCGGATAATGTCAAAGACTGTATTCATTGTAATAGATGCGTAAAAAAATGCAGCTTTTTAACTAAATATAATATGGATTTAGAAGAGTTTTCTAAGAGAGATGATTTAGCTTATAATTGTTTTTTATGCAATGATTGTAAAATTGTTTGCCCTAAAGATATAGACGGAAATAAAATATCCTTATCTTTAAGAAGCAGTAAGGCTGATAAAGATATAGAAAATAGAAAAGAAATTGAAAAAAAATATAAATTCCTATTGTTTGAGAAAAAAGACTATATTTTTAAAAACTATAATAATATAATCAGCGAATCTGTAATATTTCCAGGCTGCAATTTTTCATCATTTTATCCTGATGCATTAAAAAATATACTAAATAAATTTAAGAAAGAATATAATATTGGTGTTATATTTGACTGCTGCGGTAAGCCTATAGCTGAATTAGGCATAACAGATTATGAAAATGATATAATAAACAAATTAGAAAAAAACATGGCATTAAATGGAATAAAAGAGATAATAACGTTATGCCCTAATTGTTATTACTTTTTAAAACCTAGAATTAATATAAAAATCATAACCATATATGAAAAATTATACGAATTAGGATTGAAATTTAAGTTAAATAATAATGATGAACAGATAAATCTTTTTATACCTTGTCCTGATAAAGAATCAAAATATATAAAAAATTCTATATTAAATATTATTGATTTAGATAAAAATCAAATTAAAGATATAAATGATATTAATTGCTGCGGACTTGGTGGTTGTGCTATCGTTAATGAAAAAGAATTATCACAAGGATTTATAGAAAAGCTGAAAAACAAAAAATTAGAAAATATATATGTGTACTGTGCAACATGTGCCGGCAATTTTAATAGAAATAATATAAAAAATATTCATCATATTTTGCTTGATATATTCAATATGGATAATTCTAAGATAAAAAATAAAACTTCTTTATTAAGCAGAGCAATGTTTAAATTTTTTAGATTATAGAAGAAAGTCTTTAGGATCGTCAAAATACTTGATTAAACTAAATATCATCAGACTTTTTAATATAGGAGTAACAGATTCATGTAAATTAATCATAAATAGTTTTACTTTTAATGATTGCAGATTTTTATACAGTTTAAGCATTTTAGCAATACCAGCACTATTTATTTCTCTTACATTTTTCATATCAAGAACAACTACAGGCATTCTAATATTACATGCTTCATCTGAATCTTCAACGAATTTTGCTATTTCTTCGGAGGAGCTTAAATTAGCTTCCATAACTATGGATATGTATTCATTATAAAATTCTATAGCCAAAATACAATCCTTTATTAAAAAGTATTGCGTAAAAAAGAATGTGGGCAGGGAGGGATTCGCACCCCCGTAGACTCACGTCGGCAGATTTACAGTCTGCTGCCATTGACTGCTCGGCCACCTACCCATATTAATTTGAAAACGTAAAAGCATAAT
>NZ_CALXRN010000084.1 GCF_944390595.1 uncultured Brachyspira sp.
AAATAAAGTTATTATTTAATTATATATCTCATTTTTTAATATAAAAACAAAAGTTCATAATTAGTATATTATAATTTTTCACACCATATCAATTATACACCATCCGTTATAGTTAACATAACAATAATTATTGGAATAATAAATTATAGATTTTGTAATATATCAATATTAATTAGCAAAATAATATGCATCCTCGCAGAATGAAACTATTGCACAAGTGCTAAGTTCCGGACACATCATATAGCTTTCTGTAAGTGTAACATTAAATTCTTCTGGTTTTAATTTATCAAATATGATTCTGTTTCCATACATATTTTTAAGAGCCTTATAACCGAAAGAATATCTGCATCCTACATGCTTTCTCTTACCATTATTTTTTAAATTTAGTAAATTGTCCATATGGCTTTGGAGTATATCAACATAGTTTTCTATAATATGTATTCCCACAGCATTATAAAAATAATAATCTTTATAATCATCATTGTCATATAAACCTTTCAAAAAGTCGGCAAATTTCGTTCCAAGACTTACAAGAGTGAAGCCTATAGTATCTTCTTCCTTATCAAAAAAATCAACTATAGAATTATAAGGTTCATTTTCCATACGCTCCAAAGGAATTTCTATCTTTTCATTTTTTATTTCATTAGTATTAAAATCAACATCATATATATATAATTTATCATTCTCTGTAATAGTTTTATAAAATCCATAAATCATTACAGGCTCCATTAAATTATTTTCTATAATATTCTTTTTCATTTCTTCGTATTTAGGTTCAACTTTTGTTTTAATCATTTCATTATATTTTTCCATGTCCTGATTTTTAGTTGAATATCCAAATCCGGCTCTGAAAAGTCTAACTTTGTTAATCATATCAAAAGCTTCTTTTTCTATTTCTTTATTAAACTCAAAAACTTTCCTTCCATAAAATGGAGGTTTATTTATATAATGTTCATGATTTTTATGATTTATTTCCGGCATATTCATTCCTTTATTATTGTTATCTTAGAACACTCAAATAGTTTTAAGCAGACAAATTTAGTTGAAGGCTAGTTCTAACCGTTATACAGCTTCAACTCAATTTTGCTTAGATAATAATAATTATTATTTTTCTTTATCTCTATCCGCTATTATCTCTTTTATTGCTAAAATATCATCGAATCCATCTTTACAATAGAAAATTTTACCGCTATCTCCATAAACTTTTTTACAATCGTTTTCTACAAATTCTTTTGTTAAGGCAGCTCCTCCCAAAAGAATAGGTATTTTTAATCCTTTATCTCTGATATAAGCTAGATTTTCTTTCATAACCTCAGTAGATTTTACTAAAAGTCCTGACATTCCTATACAGTCTGCATTATGCTCATGATATGCTTCCAAAAATTTTTCTATAGGAACTTTGGTGCCAATATTAACAGTTTCAAATCCATTATTTTTTATGATGATTTCAACTAAATTTTTACCAACATCATGCACATCTCCTGCTACAGTACCAAGTATTATTTTAGCTGTTTTTTCCTGCTTCTTTTTCTCTAAAAATTCAGATAAGAAATCAACGCTCTTTTTCATTACTTCAGCAGAACCAAGTACAAATGGAAGCTGTATAGTACCTTCACCAAATTTAACTCCTATATCAGCCATTGTTGGAAGAAGGATTTCATCAATTATAGCTTGTGCAAATTTCTTTTCTCCGCCAAACTCCTCGCTATTTTCTTTTACCTCATTAAGCAAGTTTTGCATATCTTTCCATTCACCGTCAAGCATAGCATCTCTTATGGCTTCTCTTATAGGTTTTTTAACATTTTCTTCTTGATTTAATTCTTTCTTTTCTTTTTTATCAGAGAAATGATTTATATAATTTATAAGAGGTTCTTTGCTATTGTTTTTATTATATATTAATTCCCTTGCAAGCTCTATTTCCTTTTCATCTATTTTTGAAAGCGGAATTATTTGGGCTACATTAACAATAGCTGTTGTAAGTCCATGATTAATAGCTTCATATAAAAATACTGAATTCATTATTTTTCTTGCTTCTTCTTTAAGTCCGAAAGATATATTTGATACACCTAAACTTATAGATGCTTCGGGATATTTATTTGATAATTCTTTTATAGCATTTAAAGTTTCAACTCCTGCCATAAAACTGTTTTCATCGCCGCTTGCAAGTGTAAATGTTAAAGGATCAAATATTATATCATGCGGAAGTATTTTATGAATATTGACAGCTCTTTCATACATACGAGTACACATTCTTAATTTATCTTCGCATGTTAATGCCATAGCTTTTTCATCTATTGTAAGAAGCATTACAGAAGCACCATATTTTTTAGCTAATGAACATATAGCATCAAATTTTTCTTCTCCCTGCTCCATATTAGCAGAATTTATTATAGGTTTTCCGCCATACACTTTTAAAGCAGCTTCTATAACATTAGGTTTTATTGCATCAATAACTAAAGGCAAAGAAATCTGTTTAACATAAGCAGAAATAATCTTAGTAATATCTTCTATCTCATCTCTTCCAGCCCAAGCAGCATTAACATCTATTGCATGACTTCCTGCTTTTACCTGCTTTATACCAACATCAAGCATACCGTCCATGTCTCCCGCAATCATAAGTTCTCTAAATATTTTACTTCCTGTAGCATTGCTTCTTTCACCAATCATTAAAGGTGCAGGTTCTTGTTTAATACTAACAACATTGAATAAACTAGCTATATAAGGTCTTGGTTTTTCTAATGCAGTTTTTTTAGGTATAACCCCTTTAACCTTTTTTGCCAATGCTTCTATATGCAGCGGGGTAGTGCCGCAGCATCCTCCTATAAATGCAAGTCCATTCAAATTAAAAAACTCACTATTAATATTAGCAAACTCATCAGTCGTCATACTATAATATGCTTTTCCGCCTCTATTCTCTGGGAGTCCAGCATTACTATGTATTGATATTGGAATACATGATATTTCTGAAAGTCTTTTTATATGACGCATAGCCATATCAGGACCAGTTCCGCAGTTCATACCTATAGAAAATATATCTAAATTTGAAAGTATTGTATAGGCTGTTTCAATATCTGTACCTAGAAGCATAGTGCCTTCTTTTTCTATAGTTACAGATACCATTATAGGAATTTCTTTATTTAATTTTGCTGCTGTATCATTAACTGCAAGTATCGCTGCCTTTAATTGCAAAACATCCTGAGCAGTTTCAAGAAGTATTATATCAACTCCTCCGTCTATTAAACCTCTTGCAGCTTCTGTATAACCATTGTACATTTCATCAAAACCAATTTGTCCTAAACTTGGGAGTTTCACTCCAGGTCCTAAACTGCCTGCAATAAATATATCTCTATTTAAATCACCTTTTGAATTAGGATTTTTTAAATATTCATCTCTTGCTTCGTTAGCTATTAATGCAGCACTTTTTGCTAATTCATAAGCTTTATCAGCAATGTCATATTCGCTTAAAACCCAAGGTATAGCCCCAAAACTATTAGTCTTTGTTATATTAGCATTAGCATTCAAATAATCTATATGTATTTCTTTCATTATATATGGAGCTGTTATATTCAGTATTTCATTACAGCCTTCTATATTATTTCCATTTATAATCCAAGATTCTTTTTTAATTTCTTTCTTTTGAAGTTCTGTACCTGTAGCACCATCTATTATTAAATATTGTTTTTCTATTAATTCTCTCAATCTATTTTTTATATTATTCATGATATCCCCTAACTTTTTTACATATTTACTATTCTAATATAAAAATACAAATATAACAAGTTTATTAAAAAATTATAAAAAATCAAAAAATTTTAATAATAAATAAAAAATATATTAATAACTGTTGACAAAAAAACAATTACAGTATACTTTTAATGCCTATTTTTATTATTCAATCAATAACTATTATAAAGAAATAATAGTTATTGATTCCCATTGATTTTATTCAATTTTTTATTTATAAATAATATTGACAAAAAAAATAGCTATAGTATACTTATTTTATGTATAAAATAATCGACAATCGACAATCGACAATCGACAATCGACAATCGACAATCGACAATCGACAATCGACAATCGACAATAATTTAAAATTTTTCAATATATTTTTTCTTAATATTAATTTTTACACCTGTAAAATATCTTATTTTTATAATAAATTCATGTCCCGTATTGTAGAACATTTTTCTAAAGCAAAAATCACTAAAACCCTAATTTCATTTGTTTTAGAAATTCCTGACAAATAATCTATAATACGGGGCGTCTTAAATAACTTGACATATTAATGAATATAATATATATTTATTATCGACTGACTAGGTTAGTCAATAAATTAATGATAATAAGAATGAACAAAAACATAAATATACCAGAAGATAAAAGAGAAGCTATAATAAATGCATCTATAAATGAATTTTCAAAGCATGAATACAAACATGCAATATTAGAAAATATTGCTAACAATGCCAATATATCAAAATCTTTGCTTCTATATCATTTTAAAAGTAAAAAAAATTTATATGCATATATTTATGATTATGTTTGTCAATATTTAGAAAGCATAGTTGAAGATTCAGATTTTTATAAAATAACAGATTTTTTTGAACTTATGGAATATTCTTTTTATAAAAAATTAGAAATGATGGAAAATTACCCAAATATATTTGACTTCCTATTAAAAGGATATTTCGATGAAAATGAAGATGTCAAAGAAATTGTAAATAAATATAGAGATAAAAAACAGATAGATATAACTAATTATTTCAAAAATATTGATGCTTCCAAGTTTAAATATGATATTAATATGCAAGACATTATACAAATGATAACATATACATCAGAAGGTTATTTACAAAGCAGAAAAAATATGAGTGTCAAAATAGATAAAGAAGATATGATAAAGCAGTATTCTAAATGGATGAAAATGTTTAAGCAGATTTCATACAAAGAAGAATATTTATAAAAATGGAGAATTATTTTATGTCTGTAATTAGAGTAAATAATATTACCAAAGATTATGGAAAAAACAGAGGAGTATTTGATTTATCATTTGAAGTAAATAAAGGTGAAATATTTGGAATGCTTGGGCCCAATGGTGCTGGTAAAACTACAACTATAAGGCAGTTAATGGGATTTATAAAATCAGACAAAGGCAGTGCAAAAATATTGGATATGAACTGCTTTGAAAGAAGAGAAAATATACAATCAAAGTTAGGGTATTTACCTTCTGAGACATCATTTATGGATGAAATGAAATCTATAGATTTTATAAACTTCATTGCTGACATGAAAAAAATAAAAAACAAAAACAATATAAAAAATCTTATTGATATGTTTGAATTAAATGAAAATTCTAAAATAAAAAAATGTCTAAGGGAAATAAACAAAAAGTAGGTATAGTATGTGCTTTTATGAATGATCCTGATGTTATTATATTAGATGAGCCAACAAGCGGACTTGATCCTTTAATGCAAAAAAGATTTATCGATTTGATAATATCTGAAAAACACAAAGGAAAAACTATATTAATGTCATCTCATATATTTGAAGAAATAGAAAAGACATGCGACAGAACTGCTATATTAAAAAAAGGAAAACTAATAAGTATAGAAAATATATATGAACTAAAAACTAAAAAAAATAAAGTTTTTGAAATAGTATTTAAAACAGAAAATGATGCTGTAAAATTTAATACTGAATTCTCTTCAAAATATAATATAAAAACAGAGATAATAAATAATCAAAATAATTATATAGTAAAAACAGTTTTGTATAATGATATAAATATATTAATAAAAGAATTATCAAATTATGATATTTTAGATATAAAATCTGTAAATCAAACATTAGAAGAATTATTTATGCATTTTGACTATTAAGAAGTAAATGGAGGAATTTATGATTAACTTTACTTTGTTAAAAAAAGAATTTAAATCAAATATTAGTATATTAATAACATTTATGAGCATATTATCAATGTATGGAATTGTTATGATATCAATGTTTGATCCTAAACTTGGAGAAAGTTTAAAGCTAATGTCTGAAAATATGCCTGAAATGTTTGCTTTATTTGGAATGAATAATTTTTCTTCTAATTTAATGGATTTCCTTATCAATTATTTATACTCATTCCTTCTTATTGTACTTCCATTAGTTTTTATAATAATTCTAGTGCACAGACTCATTATAAAATATATTGATAGAGGAATAATAGTATATTTATTAGCAACTCCTAATTCAAGAATAAAAATAATATCAACTCAAATATTAAACGGCATATTGGAAATATTTTTATTAAATATATACATAACTATTTTATATATAATTGTAAGTGAAGCAATGTTTAAAGGAGAACTTGATATAATAAAACTTATAATAGTCAATATAGGACTTTTTAGTTTATGGTTTGCATTTTTAGGAATATGCTTTTTAAGTTCTGTAATTTTTAATTCTTCATCTGTTTCTTTATGGGCTGGTTCAGGTTTCTGTATTATTTCTATATTATTGCAAATGATATCAAGAGTAGGCGATAAAGCAGAAATATTTCAATATTTTAGTTTAATAACGTTATTCAGTCCTTCTAAATACAGTACAGATTTTAATTTGTTTTTACTAGGAACTATTTCCTTATTTGTAATAGGAATTATTACATACATAATAAAAATATTTATTTTCAATAAAAGAGATATATATGTATAAAATATTTTACATTAGAATGTAGTTTTTGTTATATTATAAGTATATTTTGGGAAGTAGTATAAATTTTAAAGAGGGTAAAAATGAAATCATTATTTTTAACGGCATTATGTACTTTATTAATTTTTGTTTCATGCAGTAATTCTAATAACGCTACACAAGAAGCATCAACTAACGCTAATACTGCAGAAGTTACTACATTACAGCTTAGCGAAAATGAAAAAGCTAACAATTATGAAGTTGTATATTTAGTGGCTGATACAGGAGAATATATTAATTCTGAAATAGCTCAAAATGAAAGCGGCAATTTCGGAGTAGTATATTACAGAGACATCAATCAAAATTTAAACACATTCAATATTACAAAAGCAGGGGAGCTTGATGAAGGAAGTATTTCAGCAACTTCTTATGACAATAAAACTTTAGAAGGAAATTTCCCAAGCACTGCATATCCTTTTATTGCAAAAATAGACGGCAAAGAAATGACTTTCAAAGCAGCAAAAACTCCTGTAACAGGTGCTAGAATAATTGAGTATGCTTATTCAAATGTTTCTCCTGAATCATCAACTAATGGTCAAAGATTCTTTCAATTCAAAACTGCAATATTTGCTTTAAACAATGACAGCAAATCTGCAAATATAGATAAAATTAATTTGGATATAAATAAAGATTTTGGAATAAATGATGCAAGCACTTTCAACGATTTAACAAAATTATTAACAGCTCAAAGTTTGATAAGCAATAAAATGACTCCTATATATGATGAGTGGGTAAAATCAGATTATATATCACATATAGAAAATTATTCTTCTCAATTTGGAATAGACTATTTAAGCGAAAAAGTTGTATCTATAAATAAAATGGTTTATGAATACACAGGAGGAGCTCATGGAAACTATGCTACAATAAACAGCGTATATTCATTAGAGACAGGAAATCAATTAAAAATAGCAGATTTAATAACAGATTTAAAAAATGCTGACTTAATTAAAATAATAGTAGATAAACTAGTAAAAATAGAAGGCAGAGATGCTAATTCTTACTTCGGATTAGATGAACTTTCATTAGAAAACAACAATTTCTATTTGACATCTAAAGGTTTAGTATTTACTTGGGGAATATACGAAATCGGACCTTATGCAATAGGCGAGACTAGAGTATTAATACCAACAGAAGAAATCAAACCTTATTTGAAAGACGAATACAAAACTATATTTGAATAATCAATATATTATATTTCTAAAAAGAGGATAATTATCAATTTAATTGTCCTCTTTATTTTTTATATAAAATTATTAAAAAATATTACTTTTTCTTATAAAAATACTTGATTTAAAATAAATAATGAAGTATTATAAATATATAAGCTAAAAGATACTTAAAAAGAAATATCTTTGAATATGTTTCGAGTTAGATTTCGGAGGTATTTATATGAGTATTTTTAATAGCTTAAAACTTAATTGGCATTTTATCAACAACTGCAATATGCATTGCAAGTTCTGTTATGCTTCAAAAGATTCATGCGATATAAATTTATTCAAAATAGCTGAACAACTTAAACCTTTTAAGTATATAAATTTAGTAGGCGGTGAGCCAACTATATACAAAAACTATATTCTTTTATTGCATCATCTAAAATCACAGGGTCATATATTAAGTATAGTAAGCAATGGATCAATGTTTTTAAAGGATAATTCTATACTAAAAGCAACTCTAGAATGTTGTGATGTTATTGGTTTAAGCATAGATTCACTAGACAAAGAAACTTGTATAAAAATTGGAAGAAGCGTAAAAAACAGCAAACCTATAACAAAAGAAGAATATCTATACTTAACTTCAAAAATTAAAGATAGTGGAAAAGAGTTAAAGATAAACACTGTAGTTAATAGATACAATTATAAAGAGAATTTAAATCCATTCATATCAAAAGCTCTTCCTAACAAATGGAAAATATTTCAGGTACTTCCTATAGAAAATCTTAATTCATGCCAAGAA
Source organism: uncultured Brachyspira sp. (assembly GCF_944390595.1). Lineage (GTDB taxonomy): Bacteria > Spirochaetota > Brachyspiria > Brachyspirales > Brachyspiraceae > Brachyspira. The sequence continues at coordinate 8,695 of NZ_CALXRN010000084.1, forward strand.
CTTTTAATAAGTGATAAAGAATTTAACTATTTCCTAAATACTCATGCAACAAACGAAAAAATAATGTATCCTGAAAACAATGATAATATGACTTCGTCTTACATAATGCTTGATGCTAAAGGCAGATTCTTTAACAACATTGATAATAAATATATTTACTCAAAAAGTTTATTTGATGATGATGTTAATTTAGAGGAAGAGTTTTTTAAAATGAATTATAGCATAGATAAATATAATTACAGATACAAAAAAGCTAATTAATAAAAATATAGCAATATAAATTTATAATTATAAAAGGAGAATTTTTATGTGTAAATTTAAACCTGATTATTATATAGAAAGCTATCATTTTAATGGATTTGGAAGAAAAGGCATCAAAATAAAAGTCAAAATGTGCATTATAAATTATAATTTAAAAATAAATCTAAATTATATACACCTAAACTTATATAGTTTATATTACAACAGCAGAAATATAAAAAACAACGTAGGAGAGTTTAAACCTTTATACAATTTATGTTTAAATAAAAAAACAAAAATAAGAACAGATTTGATAATGACTATATATTGGAAACATATAATTCTATTTCTCCCGGTATTATTAAATAAATATGTTACATTATTAATAAAAGGTAAAATATCGTACGATTCAATTCTAAAAAGTGGTGTAGACAACATAGAAGAAATAAAAACTGTATCATTAAATTCATTTAAATAACTTTATCATACTAAATTAAACATATTAGAAAACAATAATTTATAATAATATTTTAGAATATCAACAAAATAAACAAATATTATTAAAATACTAACACAAAATAATATCTGAATTAATAAATATATTATATCTCCAAGAATAGGATAATTAATTTAATTATCTCATTTTTTATTTAATTAATATATTATACTACAGATTAATCTTAATCATATATTCAAATAAAACTTAAAATGAAATTTTATAATATTAATTTAAAATATCATTAATTTTGTTTCTTATAGAATGTCTAACTTTTCTAAAAGGTATAGGATACACTATAATATCAACTATTTTATTAATGGCTTCTATAATTTTATTTCTTTCCATTTTTGAGGCATTATATGCAAATATATTCATATACTTAAAATAATTCTCTTTAAAAAACATAGTCTCAGAAAAATATTCCCAAAATTTATTATATCCATCATTTAATTCATAATTATGTTTTTTTGAAAGCGGTTTAAAATGCATAATTTTAATATCACGTTCATTAAAAGGTTGCTCCTCATCTCTCCACTCTAAGCATATATTAGCATTATAATCAATATATGCAATAAATTTTTTAAATACATATAAAAATATATGTTCCTCTGTAAATATTGTATTTTTATATTTATTAAAACATATATCAATATCTCTTTGGTAATTCTCTAATCCATACTTATCTCTTATAAGTTTTAAATTTATGAAAAATAAACCTGTACCAACATATTCTCTTTTCTCACATCCTATTTCATTCATCCAGTTAAAAAAAGGACTATTTTCAGAAATCCAACTTAAACATTTTTTATCACCTTGAATTGTTGCAATATAATAATCAGACATATCAATCTCATAGAATTTATTTAATTGTGTCAATACTATCATATCAGAATCTAAAAATAAAATATTATCCAAATCTTTAAATATAAAAGGAATATCTAATTTTGTTAATATACTGTAATGCCATTTCCACCATAAATGGGTTTCTTCTTTAAATTCTTTAGCCCATTTTTTATATTTTTCTATGTTAGGTGATATATAAAAAGATATTTCAAAATCCTTTATATTTTTTAAATCTATAAGTTTCTCTTTACTATCAGATTTAATACCTGTATCTATAACATGAAAATGAAATTTATCATCTTTACATGAATTTTTTAACACAGAAACAATTAATGTCGCCATATATTCCACATAATTATCATCAGATATTAAACATATATCCATTTTTTTCATAAGAGAAAACCCCATAGTAAAATTACTGTAAATAAAATATTATAAATAATATATTGAATTTTATTTATTTTCAACTATTTAGTATATAAAAAATTTAATAAATCATAATACAAAATTATTTAAATATACTTCCAAGTGTAGCCTTTTTTCATCTGCAAAATTTCTTCAACAGTACCTTTAGCAATGATTTCTCCTCCATTAGTTCCGCCTTCCAATCCTAAATCTATTATGTAGTCGGCAGCTTTTATAACATCAGGATTATGTTCTATTATTATAACGCTATGTCCTTTTTCTACTAATTTATTTAAAGCTATAAGAAGTTTATTAACATCATCAAAATGAAGACCTGTAGTAGGTTCATCTAATATGTAAACTATATGCTCATCGCCTTGTTTTTTAGCTAATTCTGTAGCAAGTTTCAAACGCTGCAATTCACCGCCTGAGAAAGTATCAAGCCTTTGAGAAAGTTTTATATAACCAAGTCCAACCTCGCTCATTATAGAAAGTGTTTTTGTGATTGATTTGTCAAAGTCGAAAAACTCTATTGCCTCATTAACTGTTAATTCTAATACTTCCGCTATGTTTAAAGATTTGAATCTTACGGATAAAGTTTCATCGTTATATCTTTTACCTCTGCAAGCCTCACAAACAATTTCCATGTCGGATAAGAAGTGCATTGCTATTTTTCTTATACCTTTACCTTCGCATATATTGCATCTTCCTTCTTTGCCGTTATATGAGAATCTTCCCGGAGCGAATGCCTTTGCTTTTGCTGTAGGAGTTTTTGCAAATATATTTCTTATTTTATCAAACACTTTACTATAACTTACTAATGTACTTCTAATAGAACCAACTATTGAAATCTGATCAACTAATATAGTATCCGAAACAATGCTAGGTATTTCAGCACTTT
>NZ_CALXRN010000085.1 GCF_944390595.1 uncultured Brachyspira sp.
GATTTAAAAGATAAATTATATCCTTTAAAACCTAAATTTTTTTTCTTTTCAAATAATATAAATTGGGTATTAGAGAATATTATAAACAAGTTAAATAATGATATAGAGTATGATATTAGTAATGACAAAAATGAACCTTATATTGATATGTATCTATTATCATGTTCTAAACATTATATAATTTCATGCGGTGCTTTTGGTACTACAGCAACATTATTTAATAAAAATCCTAATAAGATAATAATTGATATATAATTTATTAAAATAGAATGATATTGTAGAATATAATTTTTTTATTTTGTAAAACCTTCTGTCTTTTCAAAAACTTCTATATATTGTTTGATTCCTTCTGCAGTGGCTTTAACCATTTTTAATCTTGTTTCTTTTGTGTTCATAAATTTAGCATCATCCGGATTTGTTATAAAACCTAATTCTATTAAAGTAGAAGGCATTATAGCACCCTTTAAAACATAGAATAATGCATTCTGAACAGGTTTTGTTCTTCTTGCAACTCCAGATACTTTAAGCACTTCTGAAGTAATTGATTCTGCTAATAATTTACTTTCTTTTTGATATTGTTCTACAAGCATATAGTTATGTGTTATTTGAGATGAATCTTTTTCATATTTTGAAGTATCTATATTATCAAATTTAACTAAAGCCTCATTTTCAAACATTGATACAGCCCTTGCATATTCGCTTGATTCTTGAGCACTTACAAAATAGGCCTCAAAACCTTTAGCTTTGGAACTGAATGAAGCATTTGCATGTACGCTTACAAATAATGCATTTTTTGCCTTATCAGTATTTATTTTAGCAGCATTATTAGCTATTTCAAAACGTTCTTCAAGAGTAGGGTAGGTATCCTTTGTTCTTGTAAGTACTATTTTTACATCTGGGAGTATTTCTTCTAACTCTTCTTTTAATTCTAATGAAAAAGCAAGTACAACATCCTTTTCAAATAATCTGTTTACACCAATAGCTCCTGGATCTTTTCCCCCATGTCCTGGATCTATTATAATTGTAGATATCGTTTTTTCATTAAATTTACTTACAGCAGGATTAAAAGCATTTTTTAAATCTTCTATCTTGATGTTTAAATTATTCAACTTTATCTTATCATTATTTTGGCTGTACAATAAGCAAGTATTAATAAACAGAGTTAATACTACAGTAAAAAATAATGTTATTCTTCGTCCTCTTTGATTTCCTCTGAATAACCACAATCTTCCTTGATACAAACTTTAAACAATCCTTTGTTTTTTATGTTTCTTTCAACCATAAGTCCGTTGCATTTAGGACAAGGCTCTTGAAGAGGCTTATCCCAGCTTACAAAATCGCATTTAGGATAATTGGAACATCCGTAGAATTCTCTTCCTCTTTTTGAACGTTTTAAAGTTATATCTCCGCCGCATTTAGGACAAACACCAAAAGAAATGCCTTTAGTGTTTTTACATTCAGGGAATCCGGAACAAGCTATAAAGTATCCATATCTTCCCAAACGTTTAATCATCTTTTTGCCGCATTTTTCACATACAAAATCAGTTTCTTCATTGAAAAAGTCTTTCATATTGTTTATGTTTTCAGTAGCTGTTTTCAATGTATCCAAAAAATGAGGATAGAATTCTTTTAATATGTTATTCCATTCTATATTATCGTCTTCTATTTTATCAAGTTTACTTTCCATGTCGGCAGTAAAGTTAATATTTACAAGTTCCGGGAAGTTTTCGCTTATAAGCTCATTAACAAGTTTTCCTAATTCTGTAGGTACAAGCTGTTTACCTTTTCTCTGTACATAATGTCTTGATATAATAGTTTTAATAGTTGGAGCATAAGTAGAAGGTCTGCCTATTCCTGATTCCTCAAGTATTTTTACAAGCGAAGCATCTGTATATCTTGGAGGAGGTGTTGTGAAATGCTGCTGAGGATTATTTTCAACAAATTCGCATACATCATCTTTTGATAAATTAGGCATTTTTGAAGCTTTTTCTTTATCTTCTTTATCTATTGTAAGAACTTTCATAAATCCGTCAAATTCTATTTTTGAAGAAGAAAGAGAAAATTCGCAATCACCTGCAACTATTATAGCTCTAGTATTTTTCATTTTTGCAGGAAGCATTTGAGAAGATACAAATCTCTCCCATATAAGTTTATACAGTTTATATTGATCTGTTTTCAAATATTCTTTTATGCTGTCAGGCGTTAAGAATACATTAGTAGGTCTTATAGCCTCGTGTGCATCCTGAGCATTCTTTTTTACTGAATATGTAGGAGGTTCAGAAGGAAGATAATTGCTTCCGTATTCTTTTCCTATAAATTCTCTTGCTTGTTCCTGAGCAACAGGAGATATTCTTACACTGTCAGTACGCATATATGTTATTAAACCAGTTGCCTCTCCTGCTATATCAACACCTTCATAAAGTGACTGAGCTACCTGCATAGTTTTTGAAGCACTGTATCCTAATGCACTGCTTGCTGCCTGCTGAAGTTTACTTGTTGTATAAGGTGCTGTAGGGTTTCTTAATCTGTCTTTTACTTCTATGCTTGCAACAGTATAAGTTTTATCTCTAAGATGCTCCATTATATCTTCAACATCTTGTTTTGTTTTTAAATCAGGTTTTTCGCTTTTATATTTTTGAAGTTCTGCTAAAAACTCTTTATTTTTATGTTTTAAAAATACTCCGAAAGTCCAATATTCAACAGGTACAAATGTCTCAATTTCATCTTCTCTATTGCATATAATAAGAAGTGCTACGTTTTGAACTCTTCCGGCAGAAAGCCCTCTTTTAATTTTATCCCAAAGTAAAGGACTCAAGTTATAACCGATAAGTCTGTCTAATACTCTTCTTGCTTTCTGAGCATTAACTTTTGAAATATCTATATCTCTAGGCTGATCAATAGCTTCTTTTAAAGCATCTTTTGTTATTTCATGGAATACTATTCTTTTTATAGGTACAGCAGAGTTTACCCCTCTTATTTTGTTTCCTATATGCCAAGCAATGCTTTCTCCTTCTCGGTCATCGTCGGCAGCAAGTAAAACTTCTTCTGCTTTTTTAGCTTCTTTTTTTAAATCATTTAATATTTTAGCTCTTCCTCTTATTGTGATGTATTCAGGTTCAAAACCATTATCAACATCTATAGCAAGTCTGCTTCTAGGCAAATCTATTAAATGTCCCATAGAAAATAGTACTAAATAATCAGAGCCTAAATATCTATTAATTGTTTTTGCTTTTGCAGGAGACTCTACTATAACTAGTTTTTTCTTCTTAGATTCTTTTTTTTCTTTTGTCTTTTTAGTCTTTGTATTTTTTATCTTTTCTTCTGTTATTGTATCAGCCATAAATAAAAATCTCCTTTAAATCCTAATTAAGTTATTTTTCTATAGTATAATATTTGCCTGCTAATTGTTTTATAAGTCCGCTAATTTCTAACTGCATTAATATTGAAGTTACAATTTGAACCTTTATATTGCTTTTTTCTATAATATCATCAATATGTATTTTATCAGATTCGCTTATTATATTATAAAGAGCAGATTCATCTTCTTTTAAATTATTAATTATTTCATTACTTTTTATTTTTTTATTTTCTTTAACCTTTTTTTTCTTTTTCGCATCATCATTATCATTTATATTAATTTCTATATTATCTTTTATTTCATTTTTATTATTCTTGTTTTTTCTTATATCTCCGCCCTCAAAGTATTTTAATTTCATTTTCACATAATCATCATCATTTGAAAATATAGAATCAAAATCTTCTAATATATCCATTACATTATAAGCTATTTTAGCACCATCTTTATATAGTTTATGATTTCCAAAGTATGCACTATTTTTTTCATCATAAGGAGCAATATAAACATCTCTTCCCTGATTTAAAGCATAATCAACAGTAATCAAGGCTCCGGATTTGCTTGCTGCTTCTACCATAACAACAGCATAAGAAAGTCCTGATATAATTCTGTTTCTTCTTGGGAAATTTGTTCTGTCAGGTTTCCTTCCTATTTCAAATTCACTTACAATTATACCTTTTTCTATTAATTTATTATATATTTTTAAATTCTCAGACGGATAAACTGTATCTATTCCATTGCCTAAAACAGCAGCCGTATTAACCAATGATGATATTGCTCCAAGATGTGCTTCTCTGTCTATTCCTTTAGCCATTCCAGATACAACAGATATATTCAAAGATGATAATTTACTTGCAAGTTCAAAAGAATATTTACAGCTTTCTTTAGTAGGATTTCTTGTTCCTACTATAGCTATGGAATTACGTCTTAATTTTTTCAAATCACCTTTATAATAGAGTATGTATGGAGGATTATCTATTTGCTTTAAATTAAAAGGATATTCGTCATCAAATAGGCTTAATATACCTATACCGTAATCATTCGATTTTTCTATTATGTTTCTTGCCTTATCCAATATTTCATTCTTTTCAAATTTTCCTATTTGAGATTTGAATTTTTTTTCTATTAATGATTTTATATTTTCTTCTTTATCTTCAAATATATTTTCTACAGATTCATAATGATTAATTAATTCTGATATTCTTCTATCTCCCACTTTATCAATTTGATTTAAGGCAATCAAATATGTTTTTATATCATTACTGCTGCTCAATTTTGCTGTCCTATAATTTGATTAATATTATTTAATGCAGTCTGCTTAATAGAAGTTTCTGTAGCAAGATTTGATATTTTTCTATATGCTGCTACAGCTTCATTATAGTTTTCTCTGCTGTATTGTATTCTAGCTAATATAAATAAATAGTCTATGTTGTCAGGACTCATTTCTA
>NZ_CALXRN010000086.1 GCF_944390595.1 uncultured Brachyspira sp.
GATAAATATCATATAAATTAGACAATATATTATTATCATGTATACCTACATGTGCTGTAATATCAAATTTCCATAATTTTCTAACTTCAAAGAATATAAATCCGCTCATACCGTAATAAGGTTCTCCTCCGTTAAAAGTTTGGATAGAGAAATCAGTATAATAACCATCATTGAAATTAGGCCTATTGGCATTACTGCTGCCAGGGAAATATTCATTGTTTATTCCTATTCCATGTCTGAACCAAAATCCTTCAATTCCTACAGTAAATCGTCCGTCTTTTCCGTTTCTAAAATAGAAAAATGCATTGACACTGTCTCCCCATTCTTTAATCGGCTGAGAACCTATTTCTGTAACTATACAGGCAGCACCGGTATTAATGTAATCATTACTGTAAGATATTTTTGCCATTAATCCTTTTGATGAATTGGCATCAAGTCCCATTTCTCCGTTTACTATTCCCACTCCTATAAATACTCCATAAAAAGAAGATTCCAGCATTAATCCGGTATCATATCTAGGTATGAATTGTGTTTCATATCCTATAGGCATATCTCTAGGTCCTGAAAGAATTGTTGCTTTATTACTGCTTACTGTATGATAATAAAATAATGTAGGAAAATATGATGTCATAGGTATATTTTTTGTATATGGTTCTAAAACACCTGCTCTTATTCCAATATATTTAAAATTTACAAATATATTCATCTTTGAAAAATCAAATACCGGCGGAGACATATTTTTATAGAATCTTGCTTTATGAGATAATGGTTCATAAAATCTTGCATTTATATTTGCCTCTATTGATGCATATTTATATTCTTTTATATAGTGTAAGTTTCCATATAATAAAACGCCTAATGTGTCTTCATTGCCTGTTTGTTCAATGAGATCGCTCATTCTTCCATAGGCTACTAATTCTAAAGAAGCTGATAATTGTCCGTATCTTTTAATATTTGTGTTTGTTGTTTGAGACATTAATGTATTGAATATTGTGCATAATAATATTAATATAATATTAACTTTTAATTTAGTAAACATAATATATACCCCAACTATATTTTGTCATAGTATAGTTTATAATTATTAAAAAGTCAATTAATTTCTAATTATTGAATAATTATATTTTGATATTTTAGTATGAAAAAATATTTTTATATTATTATTGTATTTTTAAATTTTTGTACTATAATTTATCAAATGATAATATTATTTTAAGGGTATATTATTTATGATGAAAAAATATGTTTCTGCAATATTATTCTTACTGAGTTTTTGTCTATATTCTCAGAATATAACAAATAATAATAATGAAGAAGAAAATATTAATGCTGATAATAGATTATTTGAAGCTATAGAAAATGGAGATGTAAATAAAGTTAAAGAACTTATATCCGGCGGTATAGATGTTAATAGTGTAAATAGTGAAGGATGGTCGGCTTTGCATATTGCTGTTAAAGCTAATAATAGTGCAATACTTAGAGAATTATTATCTCATAAAAGAATTAATATGAATTCTAAACTTCCGGCTGATACTGTGCTTACAGAAGGTGATAATGTATGGTATGCTGACGGGCAAACACCTCTTCTGCTTGCTTCATATTACGGATATTCTGATATAGTAACAATGCTTTTAAATTATGGGGCAGATATACTTGCTAAAGATGATATAGATGAGGCTATGGCTATTCATATTGCTGCAGCAAGAGGATATGCATCAGTAGTTTCAGCTATATTGGATTCTAATTCTGCTAAAAACAGCGGAAGAGATATTGTTAATATCGGGGATAATACAGGTACTACTCCTTTAATGTGGGCTGCTATGAATAATCAAGTTTCTATTATAGCATTATTAATGAAATATCAATTAGATATAAATTTGCAGGATGATGACGGATGGACTGCTTTGCATTTTGCCGTTGCTTCAGATAGTTACAGAGCTACAGAGATACTTTTAAGAAATAATGCAGATGCAAATATATCTGATTTTGATGGTAAAAAGCCATTAGATATATGCAATGATACAGATATAGAAGCACTGTTAAATAAATATGTTTCTTAGATAATTTAAATAATATATTTTATGGAAGCTAAAAAACTACAAAGATTTAGTGAATATAGTATGTCTACATATTTGCTTTGCCCTAGAAAGTATAGATATACATATATAGAGAAACCTTTTAAAAAACAAAAGAGAAGCGTTAATGTATATTTTATATTTGGTAATGCTATTCATTTAACATGCAAAGAATTTTATGAACAAAGGGCAGAAGACAGAACTCTTGATAATTTATATAATATATTTAGAAACGTATGGAAAAGAAGCGGTATAAGAGCATTTTTTAACAGCAGAGAAGAAGAAAAAGAGCTTGGAGAGAGAGGACTTTACATGCTTTCTAATTTCTTTAATTCTTTCGGACAGAAAGTACCTTATAGAATGGAAAGCTATATGGAAAATAGGGTTAGAGATTATATTTTATTTGGAAGAATAGATAGAATAGATTTATCAGCTGACGGAACATTGCAGATAGTGGATTATAAAACTACAAAATATTATGATGTAGGCGAAGATAATGAAGAGAGAGAAAGAAAAACTATACAGTTAAAATTATATGCATGTATATTAGATGGTCTTAAATGTAAGGTTACGAGCGGTTCTTATTATCATTTTGAAGAGGATAAATTTGATACTGTAGAGTTCACTCCGGAATCTATTAATTATTTGAGAGAATGGTTTGATGAAATTGTTGATGATATAAGATATGACAGAGTTTTTGAAAAGAAAATGGGAAGACATTGTGAGTTTTGCGATTTTTATAAACTTTGTCAAGGTAAAGAAGATACTGTTGAAAATTTGGTTCTGCCTTCTGATGAGCTTTTTATTGCAAGCATAGAGAATTCTGATAATAATTGATTTTAAAATTTCATAATTTAATAAATTGACAATTATAAATATTTTTAGTATATTATTTAGATATTATGTAAAGTATTAAAGTATAGGTAATTTTTTATGAGCAATCATAATAAAAAAGAATATTCAAAAGAATATATAATAAAGAAAAAGAAAGATAAATTTAAAATAAGATATTTAACAATAGAAGATTTAGACGATTTTAATAATCTATTAAGATATGCATTCCAAGTAAGTAATAATGAGCTTATAAATTTGGGTTATGAGGCAGATGAAATAAAGCAGGCTAAATCTGCTGTGCTTAGTAAGGCTAAAGTATTAGGATGGTTTGACGGTGAAAAATTAGCTTCTCAAATTGCTGTTTATCCTATGAAGATGAATATACATGGTGTTATATACAAAATGGCTGGAATTACTGGTGTTGCCACATATCCTGAATACTCTAATCTTGGACTTATGAATGACTTAATGATAAAAAGTATTGAGAATATGAAAAAAGAAGGGCAGACTATATCTGTATTATATCCTTATTCAATACCATTTTATAGAAGAAAAGGCTGGGAAATTATTTCTGATAAGATGAGTTTTGATATTAAAGATACCCAGCTTCCAAAAACTATAACAAATAAAGGCAGAGTAGAGAGAGTTTCTACTGACAGCGAAGAATTAAAAGAACTTTATAATAAATTTTCTCATATTAGACATGGGGCATTAATAAGAGGCGATTTGGAATGGGAAGAGTATTGGAGATGGGATGTTGATGATACTATAGTTGCTATATATTATGATGAAAAAGATGAGGCTAAAGGTTTTTTAGTTTATGTTATAGAAAATGATATATTTCACATAAAGGAGCTTGTTTATCTTGATTATGATGCTAGGCTTGGACTTTGGAATTATATATCAGCACATTTTTCTATGGTAGATAAAGTGCATGGTTATAATTATACTAATGAGCCTATGGCATTTTTGCTTGAAGACAGTGAAATAAAAGAAACTATAAGACCTTATATAATGGCTAGGATTACTGATGTTAAAGCATTTATAAATAATTATCCTTTTTTAAGAAAGCCTAAAAATAAAAAAATTAATTTGATAATAAAAGATAATATGGCAAAATGGAATAACGGAAGTTTTTTGATTTATTGGGATGAAGATAGAAATATTGTTTGTAAAAGATTGAATAAAGAATATAAAAGAAATGGAAAAGACAGATACATTATAAAAATGAATATCCAAACTCTTACAACTATGCTTATGAGTTACAAATCTCCTTCTTATTTGTATAAGATAGGAAGAATAGAAGCTAGTGTAAAAGGTATAAATTTATTAGAGTCTATTATACCAAAAGAACAGGCATATTTTTCTGATTATTTTTAATATTAAAATATTATTTTGACAAACTTTATAATTTTCAGTATAATACATTTATGAGTAATACTTTAAATACTGAAAAATATTTCAATCCTTTGAATGATTACTTTATGCGTTATATGTTTGCTAAAGAGGGACATGAACATATTTTACTTAATTTAATTAATTCTGTAAGATCTGACTATAATCAAGAGACTTTTGAAGAAGTAAAAGTACTTAATACTTTTAATTTAAAAGAAACTATAAATGATAAACAATCTATAGTTGATGTTAGGGCGATTACTAAAAGCGGAGAAACTGTTTTAGTAGAAATACAGAGAGTAGGAAATCAGTCATTTGTTTACAGAAGTTTATATTATTGGGCTAAAGGCTATGTTTCTAATTTGAGAAATAATGAAAATATAATGATTTAAAACAGGTGATAGTCATTAATATTTTGGATTTCAATTTGTTAAAGGATATTGATAAAGAACATAGTTGTTATGTAATAAAAGAATTAGAAACTAATCATATACTTACTAATCATCTGGAAATGCACTTCCTAGAACTTCCTAAATATTTATCTAGTAATTCAAGCCTTACAGATGAATTAAATGCTTGGTTTTATTTTTTAACAATTAAAGATAAAAGAGAGAAAATGGAGGAGATTATGAAAATGTTAGTTAAAAAAAATCCTATTATGAAAGAAGTTTATGATGAGTATAATAAATTTGTAGGTACGCAAGATTTATTTGAAAACTATGCAGAATATGAGAAGAATTATTTTGATATATTAGCCTTAAGTGAAGAAAGAATGAAAGGAAGAGAAGAAGGCATTAAAGAAGGTATTAAAGAAGGCATTGAGAAAGGAGAAAAAAATAAAGCCATTTCTATAGCTAAAAGTTTAAAAAAGTCAGGTTTGGATGCAAAATTTATAAGTGATAATACAGGATTAAGTATAGAAGAAATAGAGAAGTTATAAGAAATTTATTTAATAATTTTTTACGAGATATAAATTTATAAAAAGGTAGTACTATGAGTATAATTGAAGAAATTAATAAATTGCATGAAAATGATGAACATGAAAAAAT
>NZ_CALXRN010000087.1 GCF_944390595.1 uncultured Brachyspira sp.
CACCAGCAACCAAAGCACCTAAATCCAAAGCTAATAATCTTTTATCTTTAAGTCCGTCAGGTACATCCTGAGAAACTATTCTTCTAGCAAGTCCTTCAACAATAGCAGTCTTACCAACACCAGGCTCACCTATAAGTACAGGATTATTTTTTGTTCTTCTTGATAATACCTGCATAACGCGTCTTATCTCTTCATCACGTCCTATAACAGGGTCAATTTTTTCTGCCTCTGCTAATGAAGTCAAATCACGGCAGTATTTATCAAGTGCCTGCATCTTAGATTCTGGGTCTTGGCTGTTAACACTTTGTCCTTTTCTTAAATCTTTTAATGCACTTAAAACTTCTTTTTTACTTATTCCGCTTTTTCTAAGCATGTCTCCTGCTTTATTATCAGCATCAACAAGTGCTAAGAATATATGCTCTGTAGATACATATTGGTCTTTTAAAGCATTAGCCTCTTTTTCTGCCTTAGCCAAAATTTTTCCGGCATTAGATGATAAATGTAATTGTACATTTTCACCTGTTACCTTTACATTTTCATCAACTAATCTTTGAGTTTTATCTATCAATGTATTTATAGGTACGCCTATTCTTTCAACTAAAGGCTGAATAAGTCCGTCCTCTTGTTTTAATAATGCAAGAAGTAAATGCTCGCTTTTTATTTCGTTATGGTCTTCGCCATTTGCTATATTAGCAGCTTCATTTACTGTGTCTTGTGCTTTTATTGTATATTTATTATAATCCATATTCTAATTAATTGACGGCTTAAAACCGCCTAACTCCTTTTATAATTTTAAGCATTCAATTGCTTTTACTTATATGTATGCAAAAAATGTGCCAAAATAGCGATAGTAAATGTGTTATTATTATACGATTATTTTTTATTTTTTGTATATACTATTTTTTATTGTTTTAATAGCTGTATAAATTTGATAGACTAAAATTTTATTATTGTATAAAAATAAAACGATTTACCATAAATTTTTTATTATTGTTTCATAATATATATAAATTAAAAATATTTTATCATTCTTTATCATAGTTTCATATATAATATTTGTATTTTTTTTGAAAATAGTATATATAATATATAGAATATTTTATAAGGTTTTTTATTTTTATGACTTCGTCAATATTATTATCATCTATAATAATTATATTATGTATAATAGTTAGTAAAATTTCAATTAAAGTAGGAGTACCATCACTTTTACTTTTTTTGCTTTTAGGAATGGCTTTTGGAAGTGACGGACTTTTAAAGATACAATTTGATGATTACAAGATTGCCGAACAATTATGTACTATAACTTTAATTTTTATAATGTTTTACGGAGGATTTGGAACCAATTGGAATGTAGCTAAACCTGTTGCAAAAAAGGCATTTCTTTTATCATTTATAGGTACTTTTATTACATCTATGGTTACAGGGGCATTATGCTATTTTGTGCTTAAATTTGAATTATTTGAAAGTTTCTTAATAGGTTCTGTTATAGGTTCTACAGATGCTGCTTCTGTGTTCTCAATACTTCGTTCAAGAAGTTTGAACTTAAAAGATGGTTTGGCTTCATTATTGGAATTAGAAAGCGGAAGTAATGACCCTATGTCATATATGCTTACTGTAATATTTTTAGGGCTTATAGGAAAAACTTTAACAAGTCCTTTATCTATTATTTATATGGTTTTTGCTCAAATCGCTTTTGCCTTAATTGTAGCTGCTGCTGTGTCCTTTATGGCTTATAATATGCTTAGAAGATTTAGATTTCCAGTAAACGGACTTGATACTATATTTGTACTTGCTGTAGCACTGCTTTCATATTCACTTTCTTCTATAATAGGGGGGAACGGATATTTGACAGTTTATATAGTTGGTATTGTTTTAGGTAATAGCAGGATTAAAAATAAAGTTACTTTGGTTCATTTCTTTGACGGGGTTACAGGTCTTATGCAAATGGTATTGTTCTTTTTATTAGGGCTTTTATCATTTCCTTCAAGACTATTCAATGTTGCACCTACATCAATTTATGTAGCATTATTTGTAACATTTGTAGCCAGACCTATAGCTGTATTTTCTATACTTATGCCTTTTAAAGTATCATTGAAAAAACAGCTTCTTGTTATGTGGGCAGGTTTGAGAGGAGCAGCTTCGATAGTATTCGCCATATTTGTTATAGTAAATAATAATGGAATAAGTTATGATATATTTCATATAGTTTTCTTTTTGGCTATAATATCTGTATTATTCCAAGGTACATTGCTTCCTATAATAGCTAAAAAATTGGGATTGGTAGATTCTGATGAAAATGTACTTAAAACATTCAACGACTATGTAGATGATTCTGATATGGATCTTATACAAATTACAGTACCTCCTAATCATCATTGGATAAGCAGACAAATAATGGATATAGAGCTTCCTGAAAATTCTATTATAGTAACTATTGAAAGGGGAGAAACTACAATTATACCGAATGGAAAAACTGTTATAGAAGAAGGCGATGTTGTAATACTTAATGCTAAGAGAACTAAATATTATGATATAAGCCTTAGAGAGATACATATTAATACTCATCACCCTTGGAGAGATAAAGAGCTGAAAGATTTAAATTTACCTAAAAATAATTTAATAGTGATGATAAAAAGAGAAGGCGGAACAGTTATACCTAGGGGTAATACTATGATTAAAGATAAAGATATTGTATTATTGAGAGATATATAAAATAAATTTTATAAAAAATCAAAAAAAATATGTTTTAGTATATTTTACTATTTTTATAAGTAATGGTTATAATATATAGTATTTTTCATAAATAATCTCCCACTTTTATTTAGCTTTACTCTTATAAAGCTAAATAAAAGTGACTTTTTAATTTTTTGCTAATCATAAATAATTGACTTTTTTTATATTTCTAAATATACTCAAATAAATAATTATAATTTGGATATTTTTTATGCTAAAAGAATTTTATGATGATGATATAAAAGCAGTAGATGCAAGATTTGAAGCACAAAAAATAGCTTTTGCACCAATAGTTTTTCAAGTATCTAAATGTATGGTAGATTTTAATATACTTAAGACTATAGAAGACAGCGGAGATATGGGAATAACTGCTAAGGATATACTGAAAAAAGTTGATTTGTCAGAGTATGCTTTATCTGTGTTATTAGAATTAAGTTTAGGATTATCATTAATAAAAATAGTAAAAAATTCTAATCCTAATAAATATGTTTTAGGAAAAATAGGTTTTTTCCTTTTAAATGATAAATTAACTAGAGTGAATGTCAATTTTGTAAATGATATATGCTATAAAGGAATGTTTTATTTAAATGACAGCCTAATAAATTCTAAACCAGAAGGATTAAAAGTATTCGGAGATTATGAAACTATATACAGCGGACTTTCTTCTATATCGGATAATGACAGAAAAAGCTGGATAGATTTTGATAATTATTATTCTGATAGATGTTATGAAAGTTCTCTGCCTATTATTTTTGATAAAAACATAAAAACTATAATGGATATAGGGACTAATACAGCAAAATTTTCATTGTCTGCATTGAAATATAATGAAAATGTTAAATGTCTATTAATTGATTTGGATGGTCAGATAAAATTAGCTAAAAAGAATGTAGAAGATAATGGCTTTCAAAATAGGGTAGAGTATTTTCCAATGAATATATTGGATGAAAAAACTAGTCTTCCTTTAAATTGCGATGTAATTTGGATGAGCCAATTTTTAGATTGCTTTTCTATTGAAAATATTAAACTTATAATGAATAAAGTAAAAAAATGTGCAGATAAAGAAACAGATATATTTATTTTAGAGCCTCTTTGGGATAAACAGAAATATATATCATCTGCTTTTTCTATTCAAGCTACTTCATTATATTTCACAGCTATTGCAAATGGAAACAGCAAAATGTATCCTTATATGCTTTTGGTAGATACTATAGAAAAAGAAGGGTTTAAACTTATAAAAGAATATCATAATATAGGCGATACTTATCATTCTTTGCTTAATTTTAGATTAAAATAATTTTATAATATTACGGATTTGTTTCTTCCGGTTTCTTTAGCATTATAAAGAGATTGGTCTGCTTTATTTATAAATTCACTAAGATTCATTTGTTTTTCTTTTACAGCACCGCCTAAAGAAGCAGTTGCCTTTAATGAATATTCATCCGTTGAAAAATCTGTTTTAGCTAAATGCTCGCGTATAATTTCCATAGAATCATAAAGTTCTTTTTTATTATCTATATCAAAGCATATAATAAATTCTTCTCCTCCGTATCTTGCCAATACAGATTTAAATTCTATTTTTTTCAACGCTTCCTTCATACTCTTGCAGGCATTTTTTAATACATGATCTCCTATGTTATGTCCGTAAGTATCATTGTAATGCTTGAATTTATCTAAATCTATTATAACTATAGAGTACATTTCATTAGCATTTTCTTTCTCATATAAATATTTAAGTATGTAGCCTCTATTATAAAGCCCTGTAAGTTTATCTCTATTAGCTAAAAAAGATAATTTTTCACTGTATAGTATTATTGAAAGATAATTTACTAAAATGGATATAATTTCTTTATTATTATCGCTGTTAATAATTATATATCCGAATTTATTGCCTCTTGCAAATAAAGGATATTTTTCATTATTTTCTTTTTTATTCATTACTGACTTATTATCAGATATATACCATAAAGATGCTTCTGAAGAACCTTCTTTATAAAAATAAATGGCAAAACTTTTTATTACTTTTTTAGAACTAGCTTCAAAAGTTTTTATTATCCCGTCTACAGAAAAAGGTTCTGGTATTTCATTTAATGTTTTTATGATTTTTATAATATCGTTCATATTTATATAAATATTTCCTAATAAAAAAGGAGGAATAAATCCTCCTTTTATATTTAATTAATTTTATCTTCTATTTCTAAGGAATCTCTTAATAGGTATGAAGTCAGCAGGATTTAATGCTACACCATTTCTTCTAACCTCAAAATGTAAATGGCTTCCTGTAGATCTTCCTGTACTTCCCATTCTTCCTATCATAACGCCGACTCCTACATTAGCACCTGATCTTGTAGTTATAGAATTAAGGTGGCCGTAATAAGTAGTATAACCTTTATCATGACGTACTATTACTAAATTACCATAACCGCCGCTGTATCCGGCAAATATAACTTTTCCTTTTCTTGATGCATATACAGGAGTATTAAGTCTTCCAGGTATATCTACCCCCATGTGCTTAGTTCTTACTCCAGTGATAGGGTGTATTCTATATCCAAATACACTGCTTATTCTAGTTACAGTTGTAGGCAAGCTGAACATTTGTCCGAATTTGTCTATTCTTTCATCTAAAGTATATTTAGCTCCTGGAAGGAATATATCATCGCCTTCGCGTATAGAATTAGCATCATCTATTTTATTGAATGTTAAAACTCTAGTTAAAGATACATCATATCTGTCTGTAACATCAGCTAAAGTTTCACCTTTTTTCATTGTATATAAAAGTCCGTTACGGTTTGGAACTATTATTTTCTGTCCAGGTCTTAATCTATTAGCATTGCTTATTTTATTAACACTTACTAAAGTATCTAAATTAGCACCTATTTTCCTTGATATAATAGTTAAATTTTCTCCGTCTCCTATTATATATTCATCATATTTCATGCCTATAGTGCCGTCGCCTGCTAAAGTATTATCCGATGTTATTGAATCATAAAATACATCTGTAGCATTTTCTAATGATACAGCAGATGTTGTAACAGTTGGTACTGCTATATTGGATAGAACAGCACTGATTTGTTCAGGCTTCATTTCATCTAGTATCTTATTATATACAGTTCCTGTAGTTACAGGCATCTTATCATCCGGAAGCAAAGCAGCATTTGATGTTTGACGCATATTTATTATTAAAAAATTAGCTAAAAATAGAAATAGTGAAAATGAAACTACACTTATAGCGAACTTTTTAATAATATTAGAAAACATATTATTCTTGTTCTTATTATTATATCTCATCGAATGTACATAAGTTGTTCTTATTCTATTTGATGAATTAGATGTACATTTACTCTTTATATACTTTATGAAATCATAAAATATATTCCTCTTGTTATGGATTTTGGTGTACTTAAAATTCTTATTTTTCATATTGCTACTGTTAATTAATACTAATAAATAATTTATTCTAATATACAAACATTTTTTAGTATTGTCAAGTATGTAATTTTCTTTTTTTTTATAGT
>NZ_CALXRN010000088.1 GCF_944390595.1 uncultured Brachyspira sp.
TTAATAGAGAGGCTTTGGCGGTTAATGAAAAAAACAATTCTTTATAATCAATATTATGACAGCTATCAAAGTTTTTGTGATTCTATAAAAAAATTCTTTCTTAATAAAAGTAAGAGACGGAAAAAAAGAGTTATCATTATTAATGACGGAAAACTTTCAACTCTTTGAAAATTATTGACAAAATGCATCATTTCAGTATATACTAAGAATTTTTAAGTTTTTCAACTGATGCACTTTATATAAATGTTATCTACTTTTTTGCCGCACAAAAAAGTATTTATCCTTCGGATACGCTACGCGAAAAACGCAAGTGCTAGAACTTTATATTAAAAACCTGCCTATTAAATATAGGGTATAACCTATAAAAATGCAGTTCTTCGCGAAGCGTATCCGAGTTTATCGAGGATATAGGTTCTCGCCGCAGGCGGGCTTCGCCTTATACCAATACCGAAAAGTACCTTGCCTACGGCACGCAGAGCGTCGGTAAAAGAACTGGGGTTCGGGGCAAAGCCCCATATATTAAAAAGAAAATGTAATTTTATTTTTGACAAAATATATTTGTTTCAGTATATACTAAAAATTTTTAACTTTGTCAACTAACGGACTTTATATAAATTTTATCTACTTTTTTGCCACGACTTCGTCAAAGTAGCTGCCATACCTAAAGGTACTCCCTTCGGTCGCAGCACGCTTCGCGAAAGTGCAAGTTAAAATTAGTATTAAATCATACTAATTTTGGTTTACATGTAAGATAAACTATTAAATTTAGGTTAAAAATATAGCCTTTCGCTGAAGGCAGACTGCGACTGCTTCTTTGCGGCAATACCGCAGGCACTCCCTTCGGTCGCAAAAGAAGTGGGATTTTGCGAAGCACACAGCATGGTGGGTAAAGCCCCAGATATTAAAAACAAAGTATGTTTTTTGACAAAATATAGTTGTTTAGGTATATACTAAAAACTATGAGGTAATACTGTTATAATTTATAAATACTAAAATTTTGAAATAACCCACATTATAAAAGATAATACCAAACTTGCAATTATACATGTAACAATAGGAAAAGCAAAAGTAAAATTTTCCTTTTTTATAAAAATATCTCCTGGAAGTTTTCCAAAAGGAATTTTTATATTAAATAAAAATAGTATTCCAATGATTATCAATACTATACCAATTATTATAAGAAGTTTAGCAATATAAGTATTCATTATTACTCTGACATTTTTTTATTCATTTTTTCAATATCTTTATCATGTCCTGCAATAATAAGTATATCGCCTTCAACCATAGGCTCGTCAGGATCAGGAGTACAATCGATAATAACCTTTTTTTCTCCTAAAATACCTACGGTTTCTTTTTTTATCGCTACAACATTAATTTTGTATTTTTTTCTCAAATCAAGCTCTTTAAAATTTTTACCTGCCAAACCTCCATGGACAGGAAATTCAACTATAGAATGATATTCAGTCAAATCATAAAGAAGAACTTTATCTCCTACTTCAAGCTGTTCCGCTATATGTATCCCCATAGATTCTTCGGGGCTTACAAGATGTGTTATTCCTATCATACTAAGTATAGCTTTGTGTTTTTCATTTGAATATCTTGCTATAATATTTTTAACATTTAATTCTTTTAAAAGCAGGGCTGTTAATATACTTGTCATCATATCTTCACCAATAGTAAGTATAACGGCGTCAAATTTATTGATCTCAATAGCTTCCAATGCTTCTTTCTGAGTAGAGTCAAGACGCATAGCCTGAGTTACATTATTTTTTATAGCCTCTATCTCATTCATATCATTATCTATAGCAAATACCTCAATAGAAGGTTTTGTCATAAGCCTATTAATCAACGCCTTTCCTAAAGTACCTACTCCTATAACGGCATACTGTAGCATATAAATACCCCTAACTTAAATTATATATTGTATTATTATAGAATAATATAGAAATTTGTCAAAAAATATTCATTATAATTTTTTATATAAAATTGCTGTTAATACATACTAAAATTATTTTATGAAGTAAAAAAAATTATAAAAATCTCTAAAATAAAAATTACACAATTCGGAGTATCTAATATATATTTTTTATACAAAATTTTTATTTTTTCATAATTTTTTTATTTTTTAAAGGTCATACAACATTCACATTTTATTATACAATAATAGTATTTATTAGAAACAGTGATACTTTTTATTCCATATTTAGAATTTAATATACAAATAAATATTTATAATATTAAAAATATTTATTTATTGTACCATAAAATCATTATTATAAATATAAAACAACATATAGTATACAATACAATTATTTAATATTCCTTTACAGTGAAGCAAATTAATTTAAAAAAAAATTAAATTAACAAAAATAAAAACAAATTTTTTTTACACGTTTTTTTTATAATTGTTATTTATATAAAATAAAAAAGTTGAGGTGTTAAGATTTATGAAAAAAATTATTTTAATTGTAAGTATTTTATCAGTATTAGCAGTTGCTTGTAACAGCAAAAACAATCCGAACAATCCAGCAACTCCAGCAACAGGAGACAAACCATTAACAGTAAATGTACCAAGCGATGACAAAACAGTAAAAGAAGGTACTCCGTTAGCTAGCTGGGATGGAAATGCAAAATTAATCAGTGCTTCAGTTGCTGCTAATAATGCTGCGGCTGCTCAGGAATATACTTTATTAGAAAGATTATATTCTACTACTTGGTATCAGTCTGAAGAAGAATATGATGACGGACAGGAAAAGACAGACTTTGCTATGATAACATGGACATATATAAAACATGACGGAACC
>NZ_CALXRN010000089.1 GCF_944390595.1 uncultured Brachyspira sp.
CCGCCTGGTACTGTATTATCAGCTACCAATTTAGCATCTGCAGGATCTGTAACTGCTGTAACCAATATTGGAATATCTTTAGTTGTATTTGCAACTGCCTGTGCTGCAGGTGTTGCTATAGCCAATATTAAATCAACTCTGTCATTAACAAACTTTTGTGATATAGTTATACAATTAGCCTGCTCGCCTTGTGCATTTTGATAATCTATAGTTATATTTTTTCCGTCTTCATAGCCTGCTTCTTTTAAGCCGTCTACAAAACCTTTATTAGCCTGATCCAAAGCATTATGTTCTACTAGCTGAATTATTCCTATTTTCTTTAATGCTCCATTATCCTGTGAAGATGTGCCGGATGAGTTATTTGAACAAGAAAGCATTAATATACCAGACAATAATATAATCAATAACTTTTTCATTTATATCTCCTTCAAGTTTTATACATAATTACTATGATTAGTAGTATATAACAGCATAATAATAAAGTCAAATAAAATTATAAATTAAATAATTATTTATTCTTTTCTATTTCCAAAAATTCAATTATAGATTTTTTATGATGCTCTGATAATCCTTTTTCAAATTTATTAATATATCTGTCAATACTTCCAAACATAGCAATTGAATTTAATACTAAAAATACAATTAAAACATAAAATATTTTTTTATTATGAAGAATAAAGTTTTCTTTCTGAACTAAAAATAATATTATAGGAATATAAGATATTGAAAAAAGCCCATACAAATAATGAAAATACCCTTCTCCAAATTTAAATATAAAGAAGCATAAAAGAGTTGACAATATTGATAAGATAAAAAATTTGGATAATTTTATACACACCGTTTCATTAATTGTTTTTGATTTATAGTCAAATTTAAACAAAGAATAAAGCATATTTATTGAACAGTAAGCAGAAAATATAAGATTCAAAATTAAAAATATTAAACCATATATATAAGACGGTTCTGAAGTCCAAAATCCTATAATATTATTTAAACCGCTTAAATAATGAGATGACATTTCATTTGTAGGAAATAAAAATAAAGCTTGTATTTTAGCAATTATAATTCTTCCCGTCTCTGAATTTTTTAAAAGCATTAATTTCGTATTATAAAAACCATTATTAATCTCTGAAATTAAATAAGGCAAATACTCTAAAAATGATATAAAAACTCCTAAAATCCAATACTTTAAATATTTAATTGTATTTTTATAAGTTATAATTAAATAAAATATCATAGCAGCAATAACAGAAAAAAATGAAGCAAAATGTCCTTGTGCTACAATAGCTAATACCGGAAAGATAAAAACAGATGATATTATAGGATTTTTATCAGTATTTTCAGTTAAAGCATATAAATATTCAAACAATAATATAAAAAATATAAAACTAAATATTAATGCTATATTTGGATTCCAAAAATTAGTTACAGATTTTACAAAATACCCATTAAGCAGAATAAGAGGAGATATTAAAGAACATACAAAAAGACCAAACCTTTTATAAAGCCAAAATATAAATATAGATATTAATAAAATACCAAAAAAATAATTTATAATTTTAGCAGCATATAAATTTTCATTTGATAATTTATAACATAATATATAATATATATAATAAGCTCCTCCTGGCACTCTTGCAGTTTTAAATTCATCTTCATAAGTATCTGACAATTCAAACCTGCTTCCAGTTAAAGGAAATTCTTTTTTCTCATACCATCTATACATATCATAAAAATGCTGAAAATCATCATAAGTAGATCTTATATTTAAAATACTAAAAGATAATACAATATTTAGTATAAATGAAAAAACAATTAGAGATAAAAGTATAATTTTTATATAATTTTTTTCAATAAAATCATTCATTCTTTTATTTTTCCGTATAATTCAAGATATATCATTATACTAGTAATATTATAAAATACAATAAAAAATCATTTTTTATAATATACAATAAATATTGAAAATAATATATTTTATGATATCATCATTAACAATATTTAATTTATAATCATGGGGAATAAAATTGATTAGACATTCCAGACCTACTATAAGAAAAAAAGATTTAGAATCTGCTTTAAGAGTTATGATAAGCGATAATCTAGCCACAGGCGATGTTATATATGAGTTTGAGAGAAGTTTTGCAAATTATTTCGGCAAAGGCTTCACTGCAATATTTGTTAATAGCGGAACTACAGCATTAGAACTTATATTAAGACATTTAAATATAGGCGAAGGAGATGAAGTTATAATGTCATCTTTTTTAAATGCTTCGCCTCTTCAAGTGGTTGCTAATTTAAAAGCAACTCCTGTTTTAATAGACATAGATGAAGACAGCTTTCAAATTTCTATGGACAATGTTATAGAGGCTATTAATGAAAAAACTAAAGCAATTATAGTTTCCCACATGTTTGGAAACTGTGCATTAATTGATGAGCTTGCTGATATTAAAGTTCCTGTTATAGAAGATGCTTCGCATAGTTTAGGCGGAAAATATAGAGATACTTTGCTTGGAAGTTTCGGAGATTTTGCCTATTTTTCACTTTCTGCAACTAGAATGATAACCTCAGGCGGTGCAGGCGGTATGATTCTTACAAAGAAAAAAGGAATGGATGCTATAAGAGATATAATTCACTATGACAAAAAAGAAAATTTTATTAAAAGATTCAATTATTGTGCTACAGATTTACAAGCTTCTATAGGATTGGAAGAATTAAAGCATCTTGAAAGAATGGTTGAAGTTAGAGCTGATATTGCATCATTCTATGACAATGCTATATTAGAAAGCAATTTAATGAAATTATCTACACATGATAGTGAAAGTCCTTCATATTATAGATACGTGTGCATGCTTAATGGTTCTATGAATATTTACGATGCTATAAAAATGTTTGAACGTCATAATGTAGAAGCAGCAAGACCTATATTCAAACCTCTTCATCAATATTTGAATTTACCTAATGAAAATTTCCCTAATACGGAGAATGCATATTTAAAAAGTATATCATTGCCTATATATCCTACTTTGCAGAAAAGCGAAGCTGAACTTATATGCAAACTTATAAAACAGATTAGGTAATATTATACTGTTTGATATTTTACAAATTATAAATTTTAAATAATTCTGTAAGTTATCATTGCATTCATATCAAAATATAATGTACCTCTGAATTGAGGATGTGCTATATATTGTCCTATCTTTAAATTTACTTCAGTATATATTCTATTTAAGAATTCATATTGGAAATGTGCATAAGCTCCTATTGACTGCCACAGCTGTTTAGTATTATTCATATAAGCCAGCATATAATTAATACCAACAGACAAAGGCATTAAATCAAAAAGAAGCATAGTGTCTAGTTTATATGATATATCATTTTGATCTCTTATTAAAAGTAAATCATAATCTAAATGGTATTTTCCCTTCTGATTATGGGCATATTTAAAAGTTACTCCTGCCTGCAATGTCAATCCTCTTCCTTCAAATAAAGATTTCAAAAAACTTATTCTAAAGATAGGCGTAACCTCTGCTTCAAATGAAACGTTTGCTGTTTTGGGGGCATTTAATATTCCATTTGTTCCAAAATCAGAATCCGGACTGTCAAAATTCACAAACCCCCTTTTAGCATACGAGAGATAATAATTAAGAAGAGATACTTTAGCATCTATAGTAAAATATGATGTTATAGATGTATTTAGGAAGACTGTAAGCCTATTCATTTCAGCACTTATATGATCGCTTATGCCTATATCCGTTTTTATACCTTCCCAAATATATCCTGGAAAAACATCTGATATAAATCTGTAAAATAAAAAAATTCTTCCTCCTCCGTCTAAATAAGGACTAAAACGTCCATTTAAATCAGCACCGATATACAAACCAGACTGCATATTAGTTTGTGCTGTCAATGGCTTAAATATTAGAAATATATATATACTCAAAATAAATACAAATTTTATTAACTTCATTTAAAATGTTCATTTCTACAATTTTTATAATATTATACCATTTTATAAAAATATGTATATATTCTTATTTTAATTAAATAAAAGGGACTTCATAACAAAGCCCCATAATTCTCAAAATATTAATTTTTTACCGGAGTTATGATACTGTCGTCTTCAAACTCATTATCATTATAAGTTTCATCATCATCATTAGAATAGGCTTCTTCAGCACTCATTAGAAGATCAGAATCATCTGTATCTACTTTTTTAGAAGATTTTTTCTTTGAAACAGGAGGTTCTTCTTCATTACTAATAGGATTTTCTTTTGGTGCTCCTCCATTCTTTTGTTCTTCTAAATACTCAGCAAGTTTTTCTTTCACTTTATCAGCACCGCCCATATTAAGTGTCTCTCTGATTTGTATTTCAAGCTCCATACGCATTTTAGGATCAGATGCTAGTAAATCTCTAACCTTTTCCTTACCTTGTGCGATTTGCTCTCCATTATAATAGAACCAAGCTCCGCTCCTTGTAATTATTTTTGCCTCCATAGCTAAATCTATTAAAAGTCCCTCTGATGATATACCTTGTCCGAATATAATTTCCAAATTTACAACTTTAAATGGGGATGATAATTTATTTTTTACAACTTTGATTTTAACTTTATGCCCTATAGTATCATCGCCTTTTTTAATCCATTCAGTTCTTCTTATATCAAGTCTTACAGAAGAATAGAATTTCAAAGCCTTACCTC
The DNA here is from genome assembly GCF_944390595.1 of uncultured Brachyspira sp. Lineage (GTDB taxonomy): Bacteria > Spirochaetota > Brachyspiria > Brachyspirales > Brachyspiraceae > Brachyspira. The sequence goes on from NZ_CALXRN010000089.1 coordinate 4,701, forward strand.
CTGTAGTAGTTTCAGTAGGTCCGGCACCATAACCAGTAGTAGCAATATTCTGTCTTAATTGGTTAATGAATATTACAGCAGTATTAGTATTGCTTATTATAGCAGTAAGCTTTCTTAAAGCATGACTCATAAGTCTAGCCTGCAAAGCTATATGAGCATCCCCTATATCTCCAGCAAGTTCTGCCTTAGAAACTAATGCTGCAACAGAGTCAACAACAACTATATCAAATGCAGTAGAAGAAACAACTTTTTCTAATATTTCAAGTGCCTCTTCTCCTGAGTTTGGCTGAGAAATATATAAATTATCAATATCTACACCCAAAGCACTCGCATATACCGGGTCTAAAGCATGTTCAGCATCTATAAAAGCAGCATAACCTCCAGCCTTTTGGGCTTCTGCTATGATATGCAAAGTTAATGTAGTTTTACCGGAAGCTTCATGTCCGTAAATCTCTATGATTCTTCCGCGAGGTATTCCTCCAACTCCTAATGCATGGTCAAGAGTTAAAGCACCTGTAGATATAACATCAACATTAACAGTTTTATTGCTTCCAAGTCTCATAAAAGAACCTGGGCCGTATTTTTTATTTATCTGATCGGTAATAGCTTCAATAGCTTCGCTTTTACCGTCTTTTTTCACTTCAGCAGTTTCTTTCTTTTTAGTAGCCATTTATATTTTCTCCTAAAAATTAATATTTATATAATAATATATTGTATAAAAATACATTATTTTTGTCAAGTTATTTATATATAAAAAATAATATTTTTTATAAATTTAGGTTTTCTAAATATTCATAAAGTTTTATCATAATAGATACTACATCTTCAGCTTTATCATCATATACATATCTAGTATATAAAAAATCTTTTCCATTTTCTTCTTCAAATTCCATAATATTATATATAGCATCTCTATTTGAATTTTTATATAATTCTTTTTTAATTTCTGCATCATTTGAAAACACACAAATATAAAACTGATTAGTTGCTATCCATAATATTACAGATAATCTTAAATTTGAATCTTTTAAATTTAAAGTTATAGCTCTAGAAAAGTCATCATTAATAAGCTGATATTTAATATTTTCTATAGATAAAATATAATTATTACTATTTTTTTTGCCTTCAAAATATTTATTTAATTTTTCTATAGCTTCTGTTAATAAAGTAATATTCTCTTTTATAGGAGAAACTTCTATTTTTTTCATTTTAATTATATTAGCAACTCTATAAAGTAAATTAGCATAATTATTAATATCTTCAACACTATTTAATGATTTATATTCATCTGTTTCAATCAAAAAATTTCTTATAACTTTATCTTCCATATCTTCATTCCTAAATTGATTAGTAATTAATTTTTCATTATCTCTCATCTGTATTAAACCAGAATAAAGAGAATGATATTTTATATCTTCCCATAAAAAAGAATATTCTTCTTTTTCTATTATATTTTTTTCAATAAAATCTCCAAGTTCATAATGTGATAAAGGGTATACTCTATTATCTTCTGATATATTTTCATATTTATCTCCTAAAGAATTAGGCTTATTTCCATATCTAGTTAAGAAAACAACAAATAATTTATTTTCATCAATATGTGATGACCTGTCTTTATAATAATCATATAACTGATTATTCAATTCATAGGAATTTATTTTGTTTTCTAAAATTATTTCAAAATTATTTTCACTTTTAATAAGAATATCAATTCTTCTATTATTAGATGTAAAAACTTCTCTATAAACGTCTATTTTCTCATCAGTATTTATTTCAGTATGAGAACATTTTTCTTTTATAATATAATTAGCAAAATCTCTTGCAAAGTTCACTTCTTTATTATTAGCAGCAATAAAATTTAATTTAAACATTTCATATATTAATTTGCTATTATATATTTCCAAATTAGAATAATCTAAAATTTTTGTTATATTGAATTGAGGAATATTTTTTTTATTTTCTTCACTAATCAAATTAAAAATTAAATCTTTTTTTTTAATTAAATTATAAAAAGAATTTAATAATTGTTCATCATTCATATTGATTCCTAAAATTATTAACTTAAGCATTTATAAATTTAATAATATATTGTATAAAAATACATTATTTTTGTCAAGTTATTTATAAATAAAAAAATATAAAAAATTATGAAAATATAAGTACAAAGAGGTTTGAAAAAGGCCCCTTATAACAGGAGAACTAGCACCCAATTGGGTTGACTTACCGTTGCTTCCTTCCGAACCTGGCGGATTCATCATCAATTGCCGTAGAGCCCCGTTATAAGAGATGTAAAAAAATAAAAAGAACATATATACGGAAAGAGTGGGATTCGAACCCACGGTGCGGTTAAGCACACACGACTTCCAATCGTGCTCCTTCGACCAGCTCGGACATCTTTCCTATTATAGAAACGTGCCTGAGAAGATTTGAACTTCCAACCTTCAGAACCGCAATCTGATGCTCTATCCAATTGAGCTACAGGCACTTAAATACTTTTTAGTTTAAAAATTATAGCATAAGTAATATTTTTTTGCAAATTTTCATTGAATATAATATATAAATTTGACTTATTAAATTATCTGTATATAATAAATATTATGGTTAAAGCAATTCAATTAATTATAATAAATAATCGCATCGCATCGCATCGCATCGCATCGCATCGCATCGCATCGCATCGCATCGCATCGCATCGCATCGCTAATTTTATATAAAAAATATATTTATAATAATACAAAAAATATATCCTATAAAGAATCTGTAATTTTATTTATCAAAAATATTATGTTTACTTTTAAACATACAATA
>NZ_CALXRN010000090.1 GCF_944390595.1 uncultured Brachyspira sp.
TAGAAAATAATGCAGATATAAATGAAAAATCATCTTGGGGAGCATCTGCACTTATTTATGCTTCTGAAAAAGGCAATATCAACATAATGAAATATTTAATAGATAATGGAATAGATGTTAATGGAAAGGCAGATGAGAATGGGGATACTCCATTATTATGGGCTATTACAGGAAAAAACCCTTATGAAGCTTCAAAACTTTTAATTGAAAATGGTGCTGATGTTAATGCTACAAATAACAGCGGAGTTGCTCCTGCTACTATACTTGCCGGATCTGTTCCTGAAGTAGTTAAACTTTTAAAAGATAATGGTGCCGATTTAGATACAAAATTTTTAGATTATTATCCTCCTATAGCAATTGCTGCAGGTGCGGGTAATTTAAAAATAGTTAAGGCATTGGTTGAAAATGGTGCTGATGTGAATTATTATCCTGATTATACGAATTATACTGCAATATATCATGCTATAGATCAAGGCAATTATAAAGTTGCGGAATATTTATTTAAAAATGGTGTTGATTTAAATATAAAAATGAAACCTGATAATGACTACGGCAGAAGTATAAAAGAAAGCTACAATGTTTTAGAATATGCTGAGGCTATTCAGGATAAAAAAATGATTAATATAGTAAAAAAATATTATAAGAAAAAATAAAAGTTTTATTATAAGCTTCTCATATATTTTAATAATTTTCTTATTGTTATTTTTTAGAAAGAAAGTATAGAATTATTATACACAAACTAGATTTAAAATATACATAACGCACGGTTAACAAATTTATAATATAATAAAATTTGAACTCCAAATACGCATATATTTTTAATTTCGCCCTGCGTGCGGTAAACGTACAAACAATTTAAAAAATCTTGGGCGGGCAGCTAAAATAACTTAAAAAATAAAAAAGAAAAATAATACAAAAATATCAAAAATAATTATAAACCTATAGGGCGGGCGTATGTAATTAAATTTTAAATCCTAATTAATTACAAAAATAAAAGCCAATAGCTTAATATTAAATTAAACCAATAATATAATTAATAGTTTATTAAAACTTTTTATTTAAAATCTCTATCAAAAATTATATCTATTGGATCCATATCATCATCAGGTATATAATCATCTCCATATCTTTTGTCATAATAATTATAATCATTATTATTATATAAAGCTTCTTTAAAAAAATCTTCTATATCATAGTTATTTTCTATATCAGATATTAACGCTTCTTTATCACGATAAAAAACTATACTATTTATCTTTTCTATAATATCTGATAATTTATCAAGTACAGAAGATATATCTTTACATATACAGTTAATATCAAAAGTATAACTAATGTCTTCTATACTATTTTCACATATATAATCATCAACAGCATCATTTACTATTTCTTCAGAAAATTCGCGCATTTTTTCCCAAAAAAAGTTATCTAAGAAATTATAAAGATTTTTATCAAACATTTTTGTTAAATTTCTTATAAAATCATCATTATAAGATAAACTATACTTATTTTTAATTTGATATAAAATATCTATTATAAATATATAATCAATATTTTTTGATATTTCATTAAAATTATTAACATCTAAAAATATATCATTGAGATTATAAAAATCCCACAAGGTACTATAATATAATTTCATTATAAAAGATGAATATATATTTATTTTTACATTATCTGAACTTTTCATAAAACAATCTTTTACAATATTAGTAATTTCTAAATTTTGAATGTTAAATTCCAATATACAATATAATACATGATAATATATATTTATATAACTTTTTAAATTAAAAATATTACCATTATGAATTAAATTTATTATTTTTTCTTTTATAAAAGATTCATTAAATTTATTATATAAATTAAGATATTGTTCTATATAAACAGCATTATTTAATATATTCTTTATTTCATTTTCATTATATCTTAAATAGTTAAAAATATAATCATTAATAGATGGGTTTAATACACTAATATTTTTATTATTATTCTTATCTATATTTATTTTAACAAGAGAATTTGATAATCTATTCAATGTACTATCAAAATTATTTATTGTTGTATCTATACTTTTTAATTCAAATAATCTTTTATTGAAAGATTCCTTTAATATATTGAAATCTATATAATTATTTGTAAGAGAATATATTGTATACATCATTATTCTATCAACTTTTTCAATTCTTTTTACAAATTCATTTTCCCATATCTTTGATGGATTATTTAAATTATCAATAATAAAATTTATATATTCATTAGGTTCAACATCTTTATAATTTGAGGTTATATATTCTATTATTCTTGGATTATAATTATGATGTTTTATTATTTTATAATAGTTTTTATCTTTTTTTATATTATAAAAATATTCTATTGGAATGTTTGAAAAATAAATATGATTGTACAATATTAATGCCTTTTCATAATCATTAATTTTATTTAAATCTATTAAAATAGTGTCATTATCTTTTATGATTTTATCAAATTCTATAAAAGAATTTTTTGCTTCATTCATAATTGTTATTCTACTATTAAGTATTAATTTTTTATTGCAATTTTTTGAATGACTAATCAATGTTTTTAATTCTTTAGAATAATTTTCTCTTAATTCTAAATAATGCTGTCCTAAAAAATCATCTATAAGTATTACTTCTTTATTTTTTCCTTTAAAAATAGATTTTTTAATATCTTTAATACTGCTATCTGATGAATATCTCACATTATAATTTTTTTCAAGATAAAATAAAACTAACATTTTAGATAATGTTGTCTTACCAACACCAGGATCTCCAGTTATAATAATAACATGATTTTTATTTAATATATCAATAGATTTTCTATAGAAAGATGTTTGAACATATAAATGTTTTTCTTTTTTTATATCATCAATTAAATATTCGCAATCTATTAAAATATTTTGATTATTTATTATTTGTAATATAGAGCTAGAAGATAACCATAATTTATAGTGTCGTTCAACTATATCCGTATTTTCTTCTAATAATTTATTTATTTCAGACGAGTCTATTATATTAGATGTATCTGACATATATGAAGAAAACATATTATATATATTTTTGATATTATTAGGAGTAAGTGCTAAGCTAGTAACAATATAATATTTTTCAGGTTTCAATTTATCTATTTTTTCTAATTCTTTTTTCAGAGAGTTTAATAAGGACGAATAAGTACTTCGGCAATAATGTTTTACTTGCACTATAATATTATTTTCTGTATAATAGCCTTGTATATCTATACCATCATCTTTACCTTTAGCATAGGTTCTCAATTCTATACCAAGTTTTTTTTCTAATATATCTCTAATTAGTAATTCAAATTCATAATCATTTAAATTCGTTAAATCATATGACACAAATATTACCTTTTAATTTAATATTATATAAAATACTATTTTTTATAATAAAAGCCAATAGCTTAATATTAAGTTAAACTATTGGCTATATTCTTAAGAAAAATTACTAACTAAAATTATTTGCTTAATCTAGCTCTTAATTCTTCTAATTGTTTTTTAAGTCTTTCAGGAAGTCTGCTTCCGAACTTATTGAAATGATCTTCTATTTGTTTAGACTGCTCTTTCCAAGCATCAACATCTACTCTCATAAGTTCTTTGAAATCAGCTTCAGGTATATCTAAACCAGAAAGATCGAAATCTCCTTCTTTAGGCATTTTACCTATAGGAGTATCAACAGCATCGATTTTACCTTCAACTCTTTCACACATCCATTTTAATACTCTTGAGTTATCACCGAATCCAGGCCATAACCATTTACCATTAGCATCTTTTCTGAACCAGTTTACATAGAAGATTTTAGGAGCTTTATTTCCTAATTTATCTCCCATTTCAAGCCAGTGTTTCATATAATCGCCCATATTGTATCCAGCGAAAGGAAGCATAGCAAATGGGTCAAATCTTAAAGCACCAACTGAACCGATATTAGCAGCAGTAGTTT
>NZ_CALXRN010000091.1 GCF_944390595.1 uncultured Brachyspira sp.
AATTAAAAAGTAAATGGAAATTCTTTCCTTATATGCAAAAACAAGATATAGCGGATTCTAATTTCAAAATGTATAATAAAGATTTAAAATTTAATGAAATTTTAGTATTAGCTGAATATGATGAAGATACTAATTTTTTTAATTTGAAATTTTATAATAAAAAATTAAATGAACTAGAAGAAGATTATGCATATAATGCTTTTTATATAATGCTTGAACATGCTGTAGGTGAAAATATATCGAAACTATATTTATTAGGAGATGTTGAAAAAGTAGATAAAAAACTTGACGGTATGATAGAGCTTACAAAACTTTATGACTTTATAATGGACATTCTAAAAAATAAAAATAAGGATATTATTACAGACCCTATAAATAGATATACAGTTTATGAGTGTAAACCTACAGATAATTTCTTTAGAGAAGATATATTCATAGGAAATACTTGTTATATGGAAATTATTAATGATTATGCTAATTATAATATAGATGCTGTTGTTAACATTTCTAAAATGGGAGCAAGAGCTGCATATTTAGTTTATGTATTTTCAGATAATGAAAATAATGATTTCGATGATAAAGATATAAATAAAAAACTTCTTGATGAAAGAAACAATATTACAGATGAGCTTGAAAGTATAATGGGTAAAAGAGGAAGCGGTAAATAAATAGGCATAATATTGGGTAATGCTTTAGGTGTGGTAGGAGGATATATAGATTTGCTTTTATACAATCAAGATGAGTTTATTAAAAGAGCTGAAGAGATTCTTAAAAAATATAATTATAAATTTAGATTATTAAGATTCAGACAGTATTCGGAAATTATAAAAACATTTAATGATTAATAGATTATTATAAAATAAAAAATGGTATTAGTATATAATACCATTTTTTATTAACTGTTAAAAATTAGAATTCTTTGATTTTTTCTTTATTCAAAGTTTTTATTAATTCTTTTGCTATGTTTATAGAAGAAATGATATCATCATAAGAAGCATAACAATAATGACTATGGGCATATCTAGTTGCAATTCCTAAAACAACACTAGGACTTCCAAGGTTAGTTTTATGATAAACAGCACCATTTGTAGAACCTTTTTCACGTACTATAACTTGATGAGCAAGATTATTTTTTTTGGCTATTTCTATTGTGTGCTTACTTAATCTAGGGTTTGTAATCATTCCTCCGTCAATTACTCTAAGCTGAGAACCTTTTCCTATTGCCCCATGAGCTCTGTCTCCGTAGTAAAATGTATCATCTGCAGGAGGACCTTCAAATACTATAACCAAATCAGGCTTTACTTTATTAGCAGCAACGGCAGCACCTCTTGCCCCTACCTCTTCTTGAGATGACATTATTCCAACTAAATTAACATCCAGCTTTTCATCTTTAAAAGCTTTTAAAGTTTCAATTACGCACAAAGCTCCGACTCTGTTATCTATTGCTTTAGCACATATACTTTTTGTTCTGTCATCATATCTGAATTCAACATCAGGTACAGCAGGATCTCCTACATTTATACCGAATATTTTTTCTGTTTCTTCTCTGCTTCTTGTTCCTACATCTATATATAAGTCTTGTATAACAGGCATACGTCTTCTGTCTTCATCTGTCATAAAATGAGGAGGTTTTGAGCCTATGACTCCTTTTACATATTCACCGCTTGAAGACTTTATAACTACAGAATTAGATACTATATTTGGTATATGCCATCCTCCTAAAGGTATAAAAGATAATGTACCGTTTGGATTTATATGCTCTATCATAAAACCTAATTCATCTATATGACAGTCCAATGCTACTATAGGTTTGCTTTTATCTATATTTTGCAATCCTAAATATAAATTATTTATAGAATCTCTTTCATTATCAATAAATGAAGTATTCTTTCTTATAACCTCTATAACATCATCTTCAAAACCAGAAGGTCCGAATGAATTTGTTAATTCTTCCATTAATTTTAAAATGTCGTTCATAAACAATCCTTCAATGAAAAAAATAAATAACTTAAATATAATAAATTATTTGTATAAAATATCAATGTTATATTTTTGTATTAATAGAAGTTATTTATATATCAATATGTATAAATTGTTTGAATTATATATAAATACATTATTATATTTAATATATGAATTTTTGATTATTTTGAAGTTTATATTTTTTATATAAATAATAATATTTAATTTTATTATTGTATTTTTCTTAATAATATTATATAATAAGTAAGAAATAAATTGCTTGACTTATAGCTATTATATATTATAATTTATTCGTATAATTTAAGGAGTTAACATGAATAGTACTATATCAAATCAAATACTTGTTTTTAAGATAAATAATGAATTATATGGAATAGATATCTTAAAGGTTCAGGAAATACTTAACTTTATGCAGCCTTCTCCAATTCCAAATTGTCCGGATTATTTAAAAGGTATTATTAATTTGAGAGGTACTATAATTCTTGTTATAGATTTAAGAGCAAGATTCCATTTTGACGAACCTATGAATCCTGAAAATTGTGTAATAGTTGTTGTAGCAATAGGTGATAAAAAATATGGTTTAGTTGTTGACTCTGTATCTGACGTACTCACTATTAATAGTGAAAATATTCAGGAAGATATAGATATGCATGTTGGTATAGACAGCAGATATATAATGGGTTTAGTTAAAGCAAATGAGCAAATGATAATTTTAGTTGATATAGATAAAGTATTCATTAAAGATGAGCTTGATGATTTAACTAATACTATTAATAATGCTATAGTGAAATAATTATTTATGTCTTCACATAGAATACTTAGAGTAAATGAAAATATTAAACAAACTCTCTCTATGATTATTATGAGAGAGATAGAAGATCCTAGAATTAAAAATAATCTTATAACTATTACAAAAGTAGATACTTCTAAAGATTTAAAGAATGCTAAGGTGTATTTTGTATGCCTGCATGAAGATAAACAAAATGAAGTTCTTAATGGTCTTAATAGTGCTAAGGGTGTTATATTTTCTTATCTTAAAAAGCAGCTAACTATTAGATATGTGCCTAATTTAACATTTCATTATGATAAAAATCTAATAGAAACTAACAAAGTATTAACTGATATAAAAAATTTGGATATTCCTGATTTAGATAATTGAAGCATTTAAAGGATTGATTATATATGTCTGTTATAGAAAATGAAAAGCAGGAAAGCAGTGTATTTCCAAAAGTTGAAAAACATCAAATATTAGAGAGAATATCAAAAGCTGATAATATAGCAATTATTGGCCATAGAAATCCTGATTGTGATTGTATATGTTCTGGTTTAGCTTTATCATTACTTATTAAAAATATTTTCAATAAAGATGCTGTAGTTATTAATACAGATAAAATTCAAAGAGATTTGCACAATATTTTGCATATTGATAAAGTTATTTTTGAAGTAAATGAAAATACTTTGCCTAAGAAAGATGTTTTAATTATAGTAGATTCCGGAGATATAGAGAGAATAGGGTGGGTTACTGGTATTACAAATGAATATAATGAAGTAATATTTATAGATCATCATAAGGTAAGAAATATTAAAGGTGTTACTATGTTTTATGATGATATAAAAGCCGGAGCTACATGCGAGATAATAGTTGATATATTTAAAGATTATTTAGAAAAATTTGATTCTACAATAGCAACATTGCTTTATACTGGAATTTGTACAGATACAGGAAGTTTTATATTCAGCAATACAACTGATAGAACTCTTCTTTATGGTTCTAAATTAATGAGTGTAGGAGTAATGCAGGAAAATATTGGGAATGTTGTTAGAAAAAGATATACCAGAGATGATGTTGCTGCCTTAATGGAAATATATAGGAAAATGGTAATTGATTATGATAACAAGATAGGCTATATATGTTTGGAAGATACCATTTGCGGAATTAATATGAAAGAACTTGGTGTAAGTGCTTCAGATACTCTTATACAAATGGACGATGTTCTTATTGGATTTATTATACATGAAAATGAAGATAGTTTTAGAGTTAGTATGAGGAGCAGAAGTCATAAAGATATTAGAGAAATTGCTGAGAGTTTTGGAGGCGGAGGTCATCCTAAAGCGTCAGGCTTTACAGTATTCAAAAAAGATTACACTAAAGAAAATTTGATAAAAGAAATAAATACTAAATTAATTGCTTTGTTGGCTTCATAATTGATTATGACAAAGGATAATATTATAATATATACAGACGGCGGATGCAGAGGTAATCCTGGTCTTGGAGCTTGGGCTGCTATACTTATAAGCGAAAAGCATAATCTTCGTTTAGAAATTGGTGAAAGTGAAGACAGCACCACTAATAATAGGATGGAAATGAATGCTGCCATTAAAGCCCTTGAAAGATTAAAACATTCTCATAATATTAAACTTTACAGCGATAGTGCATACTTAATTAATGGTATGACTAAATGGATATATTCTTGGCAAAAAAATAATTGGATAAAAAGCGATAAGAAGCCCGTTGAAAATAAAGAGTATTGGTTAAAATTAATAGAACTCTCTAAAAAACATAATATAGAGTTTATTAAAGTAAAAGGTCATTCTAATAATAAAGAAAATAACCGTGCTGATGAGATAGTTAATATTTTGATGGATGAACATATTAAAATTGGAAGTACAGCATCTTTTAATGAAAAAACTAAATATGTTTTATGATTTTTATTTTATATCTATGCAAAGTAAATAAAATGCTATTTCTGAAAGTATATTTAATTAAAAAAGCTGCATTTATAAAATAAATGCAGCTTTTATTTTTATAACTATAATTTTTTAAACTCTTTTAAATACTATAGAAGCATTATGTCCGCCGAAACCTAATGAATTGCTTATAGCATATTCAATTTTATAGTCTTGAGCAACATTAGCAACAACATCTAAATCACATTCAGGATCCTGCTCTTCTACATTGATAGTAGGATGTACTTTTGAATTAATCATACTCATAACTGTAGCTACAGCCTCTATACCGCCGGCAGCACCTAAAGCATGTCCAGTCATAGATTTAGTAGAATTAATTTTTATTTTTTTAGCATGATCTTCACCTAAAGCTTTCTTAATTGCTTTAATTTCTGCAATATCTCCTACAGGTGTAGAAGTACCATGAGTATTTATATAATTTATTTTGTCAGGTGATATTTTTGCACTCTCTATAGCTAAAGACATAGCTCTTGCTCCCATGGCTCCGTCTTCTAAAGGTGCAGTAATATGGTTAGCATCAGCTGTGAAACCATAACCGCAAATTTCAGCAAGTATATTAGCATTTCTTTTTTTGGCATGCTCATATTCTTCAAGTATTAATACTCCGGCTCCCTCAGCTATAACAAAACCATCTCTTCCTTTATCAAAAGGTCTTGATGCTTTAGTAGGTTCATCATTTCTAGTAGATAAAGCTCTTGCATTATTGAAACCAGCAATAGTAAGAGGATTAATAGTAGCTTCAGAACCTCCTACAACCATAATATCAGCTTCATTATCTTTTATATGTTTGAATCCTAAACCTATAGAGTGGTTAGAAGAAGCACATGCAGTAACTACGCTGTAATTAGGGCCATTCATGCCGTATTCCATTGCAATCACTCCAGAAGTCATATTGATAATTTGCATAGGAACAAAGAAAGGTGAAACTCTATTAGGGCCGTCAGAAAGCATAACATTATGATTAGATAAAAGAGTAGTTATACCACCAATACCGCTACCAAGAACACATCCTGCTCTGAGAGGATCAAAGCCGGTTTTAGGTTCTATACCAGCCTGCTTGAAAGCATGATAAGCAGCATATACTCCAAAATTAATGAAAGGATCTAATCTTCTTAACATTTTTTTATCAGAATAATAATCGCCTTCAACTGGTAAAGCTTCAGCACCGATTTTGGTAATAAGTTGCTCTTTTTCAGGATCAAAATATTTACTTAAAGTTTTTACTCCAGAAACACCATTAAGCAGATTATCCCAGAATGTTTTTACATCATTTCCTAAAGAACTTACTATTCCAAGTCCTGTAATAACAACTCTGCGTTCACTCATATAAAAAACTCCTATTAAGTTAATTATATTAAAAAATTTCCCGTAAAAACAATATTTTTCTTACGGGAAAATATAATAATATAATAATTATTAATTACCTTTATGCTCTTCAATATATTTAGCAGCATCAGCTACATTTTTAATTTTTTCTTGATCTTCTTGAGGAATTTTAATGTCATAGCGTTTTTCTAATTCCATTATTAATTCTACTAAATCAAGTGAATCAGCGTTTAAATCATCTACGAAAGAAGCTGTATCAGTGATTTTACTTTTGTCTGAGATGTTTAATTGATTAGCAACAACATCTTTAATTTCATCGATTAATGCCATTTTTAATCTCCTTAAAAATTATAATATTTTTTATTATAAAGTGCTATTTTAGCATCCTTACATACATAATTATTAATTACATTGACATTCCGCCGTCAACTGCTATTACTTCGCCTGTTATATAATTGCTCATATCTGAAGCTAAAAATAATACTAAATTAGCAACATCTTCCGGAGTACCTAATTTTTTTAGAGGTGTTATACTCATTATTCCTTTTACTGTATCTTCAGGCAAGGCATCTGTCATATCAGTTTGAATAAAACCAGGTGCTATAGCATTTACGCATATATTTCTAGGTGCAAACTCTTTAGCCATAGATTTTGTTATACCTATAAGTCCTGCTTTGGCTGCAGCATAATTTACTTGTCCTGCATTACCCATTTTACCTATAACACTAGATATATTTATTATTTTACCTTTTCTTGCTCTTAGCATATTTTTAGCAGCTTCTCTTGAAGTATAAAAAGCCCCTGAAAGATTTGTAGATAAAACATCATTCCATGCATTATCATCCATTTGTATAACAAGCATATCTTTTGTTATACCTGCATTATTTACAAGAATATCAATAGAACCAAATTTTTCTATAGTTTTAGCAATTACATCTTTACATGATTCACTGGATTTTGCATCATGTTCTAATCCTAAAGTTTCTACATTATAAGATGATTTTATTTCTTCTGCAATTTTTGATGCTGTATCTAAATTTGTAGCAGTTATTACAACATTAACACCTTCATTAGCTAAAGTTTCTGCTATTTTTTTACCTATTCCTCTGCTTGAGCCTGTTATTACGGCTGTTTTATTTTTAAGATTCAAATCCATATCTATCCTTTTTAGGTATATAAAAGATATATAATATAACAAAATTATTTTTTATTAGTCAAATATATACTATATTAAAACAAAATATAATAAATTTGTCAAGTAAATTTTATTAATTTAAAATTTTCGACTTTTTTGGTTTAAAAGTCGAAATAGTAAATTATTACTATACTTATTTCAAAACTAATTTTAAGGGGCTTCTTTTGCCTTAATTGAAAGCCAGTAAATCCTATAAAGTACTTTTGAAACATGTCCAATATATAATTTTATTATAGCAAGTATAAAAAATTATTGTAATACTATTTTAAATAATTATATAACATACACAAATCATATATTAATCTTGATCATATATAGAAGTTACACCAAGCACCTTAGCAACCATATATGATATTATTGCAACTATAACAAGAGCCGAGAAATTAGAAATAGAATTCGATATCTCAAGTATTAATATACAAACCATTATAGGAGTTCTTGTAACACCAGACATAAGAGATGTTATACCTAAAAGTATAAATAAATCTCCATATACAGCATAATCTGGAAAATACTTGATAAGAAATATGTCATATACAGATCCTATAGAAGCCCCCAATATAAATGTAGGAAAAAATACCCCCCCTACAGCACCTGATGCTGCACATACAGAAGTATAGAATAATTTAACAAATATAAGTATCAAAAGCATAGAAACAGAAAATTTATCTTTAACAATACTTCCTATAAGCAAATCGCCGCTTCCTAAAACATAGGGAAAAAACATTATCATAAAACCAGCCATCAAAAAAGCAGGAACTGGTCTGATTATATCATTATCTATTTTTTGATACATTTTAGAAAAGAAATTCATAAGAAAGTTCAAAAGTGAAGCTAATACTCCGCATATTATACCAAAAGGAAGAAGCGATATATAATGCCTCACTTCAAGTATCTTAGGAAGATTAAAATTTAGTATAAATCCCTGACCTACAATGTGCTCTACAACAAGTATTGAAGCTATTGAAGAAAAAACTATGCATACAAATACTATATGATTTTTCTGCTCTCCAAGCTCTTCAAAAGAAAAAGCAATACCTGTAAAAGGAGCACTGAAAGTTGCTGTCATGCCAGCACAGGCACCTGAAACAAGCAAATATCTTCTATACTTTTCCAATTTAGAAAAATACTTATGAAAGAAAAGACCTACAAGCATACCTACATGCATAGAAGGACCTGCTCTTCCAAGAGATATACCGCTTGCAAAAGATATCATACTTCCAAATAATTTAAATAAAATCTCAAGAAAAATATTTTTTGGTTCATGAAGCGATATATAATATTTTATCTGAGGAACTCCTGCACCTCTTATTTGAGGATACTGTGTCAATATATAACCTATAAGACATCCCATAACTGTAAGAAATATAAAAAGAAATATAGGATAGTACCATCTGTCAAATATAAAATTGGACACATAAAATACATTAACACTCAATTTATATAGTATTATCCTATAAATAGAAACTATAAAACCTACTATCGCCCCTATACAAGCTGATAATACAAAAAGTTTTATGTATTTAGCTTCAAAATTAATCTTCATAATTTAAAATATTTTCATAATTAAATAATATTAATTATTTACACATTAAACCTAAATGTTACAACATCGCCTTCCTGCATTAAATATTGCTTACCTTCAAGTCTAATAGCACCTGCTTCTTTAGCTTTAACAAAACTTCCGAGCTCCAAAAGTTTATCGCAATTTATAACTTCGGCACTGATAAAACCTCTTTCAAAATCGCTATGTATAACTCCAGCAGCCTCAGGAGCATAAGCACCTTCTCTTACAGTCCAAGCCCTTGTTTCATCTTCACCTGAAGTTAAAAATGTTAATAATTTCAAAAGCCTATGTCCTGCCTTTGTAAGTCTTGCAACACCAGACTCTTTTACTCCTAAATCTTCCAAATAGCTTAATCTTTCCTCTTCATCTAAATCCTGCAAATCAGCTTCTATCTTAGCACTGAAAGGGATAAGCTCTATATTTCTTTCTTCGGCATATTTTTTCAATGTGGTATAATTAGAATTTTTTTCTGGATTAGATAATTCATTTTCTGATAAATTAGCACCTATCATCATGCTTTTTGCCGTAAGCAAGAATAAAGGCTTTAATATTTCTTTTTCTGTATCTGTTAAATCAAGACTGAATACAGGCTTGGAATTATCTAATTCGGGAAGTATTTTCTCTAATAAGGCAATTTCTTCCTCTGCAGCCTTACCCTTTCCGCCTTTAGCAACCTTTCTTTGTCTTTCAATCCTTGCATTAATTGTATCAATATCAGCAAGCATAAGTTCTGTCAATATAATATCCAAATCTCTTAAAGGATCAACATCGCCTATATGAGTAATATTGCCGTCTTCAAATACACGCACAACATGAAGCACTGCATTAACTTCTCTAATATGAGAAAGGAATTTGTTGCCTAATCCCTCCCCTTTTGAAGCACCTTTTACAAGTCCTGCAATATCTACAAATGTTGTTGTGTTATAAACTTTCTTTTTTGATTTGAAAAGGGCTGCTAATTTATCAACTCTTTCATCTTTTATTATCGCTGTAGCTTCATTTTTATCTATAGTGCAAAACGGATAATTGGCTGCCTCAGCATGAGCATTGGTTAAAGCATTAAAAAGTGTAGATTTTCCTACATTTGGAAGTCCTACTATTCCTATAGATAAAGCCATAATTATTTCCTTAAAATAGTATTTTTAATTTTGTAGGAACATTATATATCAAAAAATATTAATAACAAGTATATTAAAAACGTATATGAAAAATATTTATAAAAAATTCATATTAGTATAAGTTTAAATAAATCAAAATAAACATTTGAATAATTTGTTTACATTTGCCCGCCCTCTAGGTTTTCAATCTAATTTATAATTTTTATAAGTTTTTTCTTTTTGTTTAAAATAGTTAAAGCACTGCCCGCCCAAGTATTTTTTAAATTTACTGTTAACCTCCCGCACGCAGAACAAAATTAAAAATATATATTTATTTGAAATTCAAATTTTTATTTATATTAAAAATTTAGTTTAGCGTGCGTTAATCGAAATTATAAATTTAATAAAAACTAGGGAGGGTGTGCTTTTGTAATTAGACAGCAAAATTAATTAGAATACTATTTTTAATAAAAGCAGTAAATTTATAAGGGTGGGATATGTTATAAAATTTTAAAATTTACTTACATTTGCCCGCCCTCTAGGTTTTCAATCTAATTTATAATTTTTATAAGTTTTTTCTTTTTATTTAAAATAGTTAAAGCACTGCCCGCCCAAGTATTTTTTAAATTTATTGTTAACCTCCCGCACGCAGAACAAAATTAAAAATATATATTTATTTACAATTCAAATTTTTATTTATATTAAAAATTTAGTTTAGCGTGCGTTAATGAAAATTATGAATTTAATAAAAATAAATAATTTTTGTAATTGATTTTACAAGTACTTTTGAAACAAGTCTAATAAAACTAATTATATAGAAAATGATTTTATATTAACATAATACAGACTCCATATTTGATTTTTTTTGCAATAGGTATATTATAGTAAAAAATAAAATTTCTATTAAAGGCTTATATGAATATATTAGTTATAAATGGTCCTAATACCAATATGTTTGGAGCAGCACAAACAAAAATTTTTGGCAATATTACATTAGGTGATATTGAAAATAAAATCAAAGAGGCTGCTGTAGGAAATGCTAAAGTGTCATTTTTTCAGTCCAATCATGAGGGTGCTATAATTGACAGAATACATAGAGCTTATGATGAGAATATAAATTATATAATAATAAATGCAGGAGCTTATGCTCATACTTCTATAGCGATAAGGGATGCATTTTTATCAACTAATATACCGTTTATAGAAGTTCACATGAGCAATATTTATGCTAGAGAAGATTTTAGAAATAAAAGCTATTTATCAGATATAGCATTGGGTGTCATTACGGGATTTGGAGAGAATAGCTATGTACTGGCTTTGGCTCATTTAGTATCTATACAAAAAAAGAAATAACGGAGTTTGAAAATGTGCAAATTGACATTAAACGAAAGCGGAGAAAATAAAAAATTTGATTATAATGCCAGACTGGAAAGACTATTAAAATTAACAAATGAAAATCTGCTTATAACAAAAAATGAAAATATATTTTATCTTACAGGCTTTAAAGGAACTGCAGGATGGCTTCTTATAAGTAATGGCAGGAAATATCTATTTGTTGATTCCAGATACTGCGAACATGCTGTTAAAGTTACACATAAAACTACCGTTATACTTGTAGCAACTTCTTATGCTGATGCTTTGGCAGAGTTCTGTAAAGAAAATAATATAAATGATGTATCTGTAGCTAAAAATGGTCTTTATTTAGCTGATTATGAAGCAATAGTATCTGCTATGATTAGCAGCTCTATTAAAATAGGAATAAGCAAAGCTAATATAGATACAATACGCAATGTAAAAGAAAAAGAAGAAATAAAAATAATAAAAGATAATTTAAATAGAGCAGAAAAAGCAATGACAAAAATGCTCGCATTTGTAAAAGAAGGAATAAGAGAACAGGAATTAGCAGCTGAACTGGAATATCAGATGCGTAAAGAAGGAGGAGATAAAACTGCCTTTGATACTATTTTACTTTTCGGAGATAGAACCTCTTTGCCTCATGGTGTGCCTTCTGATAGAAAATTAAAACTTGGCGACAATATATTAATGGATTTCGGATTATCAAAAGATGGATATAAAAGCGATATCACTAGAACTTTTTTCTTTGGTAAGGGAGAACATTTTGATGAAATGAGCAAAATATACAATATAGTAAGAGAGGCACATAAAAAAGGAATAGAAGCAATACATTCAGGAGTATCTGGAAAAGAGGTTGATTCTGCAGCCAGAGAAACTATAAAAAACAATGGATACGGACAGTATTTCGGTCATGGATTAGGACACAGTGTGGGACTTGAAATACATGAATCTCCTAGACTTTC
>NZ_CALXRN010000092.1 GCF_944390595.1 uncultured Brachyspira sp.
ATTTGGAAGGTTTTGAGCAAAAATTTTTGGAAGGAGCTATAAATACAATTAAAAAACAAAAGCCAATTTTAATGATTAGTATATATCATAGTTATGATGATTTTTTTAATATAAAACCATTAATTGAGAGTTGGAATTTAGGTTATAAATTTAAAATTTTTAAACCTATACAACCATCTGTGATATCTGAAACTATGTTATTAGCAGAACCAATATTTTATTAATTCATTATTTTTTATATGTGTAAATGATTTGACATTTATTCCTTTTAATAATAGACTATATACATATAATTTTAAGGATAATATATGAAAGCAGTTATATTAGCTGGAGGACTTGGTACTAGGCTTGGAGAAGAAACAGCTTTAAGACCAAAACCGCTGGTAGAAATAGGAGGACGTCCTATCATATGGCATATAATGAAGCATTATTCTCACTATGGTATAAATGAATTTGTTATTCTTTTAGGATATAAAGGATATATGATAAAAGAATTCTTTGATAACTACAGAAGACATTTATATGATATGAGAATAAATTTTAAAGAAAATACATCAGAAATACTTAGAAAAGATTCTAATGTAGAAAATATAGAAGTAGATAATTGGGTTGTAGATTTAATTTATACAGGAGAGAATACGGAAACAGGAGGAAGATTAAAAAGAGCTTATGATTATTTGAAAAATGAAGAATCTTTTTGTTTGACTTATGGAGATGGTGTTTCTAATGTTAATATAAAAGAGGAATTAGAATTTCATAAAAAGCATGGTAAGATAGCGACTATAACAGCTGTATTTCCTCCTGCTAGATGGGGAGCTATAAGTATTAATGATGATAATATTGTTACAGATTTTATAGAGAAACCTAGAGGTGATAACGCTTATATAAATGGAGGCTTTTTTGTTTTAAATAAAGAAATATTTAATTATTTAGAAGATGATAGAACTGTTTTTGAACAAAAACCATTAAGAGAATTAGCTAAAAATAATGAGCTTATTGCATTTAAACATGAAGATTTTTGGCAATGTATGGATACTCAAAGAGATAAAATACTTTTAGAAGAGATGTGGGCTAAATGTAATGCTCCGTGGAAAAGTTGGAAATGAATAATATATTTAGTTTATTTAAAAATAAGAAAGTTTTAGTAACAGGACATACTGGATTTAAAGGTGCTTGGTTATCAGAACTTCTTAATAGTATAGGTGCCAATGTTTATGGTATTGCTTTAGATGCAGATGAATTATCATTATATAATTTGATTGATTTAAAAACAAAAGTAAAATCTTATATTCAAGATATTAGAAATTTAGAAAGTATAAAAAAAATAGTAAAGGAAATTAACCCAGATATAATTTTTCATTTAGCAGCACAGCCTATAGTTTTAGAAAGTTATAATGCCCCTGTATACACTTATGAAACAAATGTTATAGGTACAATTAACCTAATGGAAGCTATGAGAGAATTGAATAATTTGGAATGTGCTGTTATGATTACAACAGATAAGGTATATGAGAATAAGGAATGGGCTTGGGGCTATAGAGAAATTGATGCTTTAGGCGGACATGATCCTTATTCAGCATCAAAAGCATGTTCTGAAATAGCTATAAAAAGTTATAAAAGATCTTTTCTTAATAATATAAATATGGTTAGTGTTAGAGCTGGTAATGTTATAGGTGGCGGTGATTTTTCAAAACATAGAATAATACCTGATATAGTTAGGGCTATAGAAAAAGATGAACCTGTTGAACTTAGAAATCCAAATAGTGTAAGACCTTGGCAGCATGTGCTTGATGTTCTTTATGGATATTTGTTAGTTTGTTATAATTTAATTTACAATGATAATGTTTCAGATAGTTATAATTTTGCTCCAATTGATGAAGGTAATATATATACCGTTGAATACATAACAAAAATATTTATAGAAAATATTGGTAGAGGAAGTTATAAAATAAATGTACATGATACAAATAAAAAAGAAATGAATATGCTAAGATTAGATTCATCTCTTGCCCGCAAAGAATTAAATTGGAAAGAAAAATTCAACACTAAAGAAGCTATTAAGCATACAGCTATTTGGTATAAAGAATATTTAAATAAAAATGATGTTAATAATATAACAAAAATACAGATAAAAAATTATATTGGAATTTAAAATGTTTATAGAAAAAACTAATATAGAAGGTGCTTATTTATTACAAAATAATTATATAGAAGATGAAAGAGGATATTTTTTAAGATTATTTTGTAATGATGAATTAAAAAAAGCAGGCATTGATTTTGAAGTTAAACAATCAAATATGAGTTATAGTGCTAAAAAGGGTACTTTAAGAGGTATGCATTATCAAATAGCACCTTATGCTGAAATAAAGGTTGTAAGATGTATTAAGGGTAGAGTTTTTGATGCAATAGCTGATATAAGAAAAGATTCTCCTACTTATGGTCAATATTTTACTGTGGAATTATCAGAGGAAAATTGTAAGATGCTTTATATTCCTCCTTATGTAGCTCATGGTATACAGACTCTTGAAGATAACAGTATGATATGTTATTTTGTTGGTGCTTCATTTGTACCAAATGCTTATGGTTATTTAAGATGGAATGACCCTGCATTTAATATTCCATGGCCAGAATGTGAAAATAGAATAATTAGTGACAAAGATAAAAATATACCAGATTTTGTATTATGAAAAAAGTTCTAGTAACTGGAATTAATGGTCTTATAGGCCAATATATTAGACAGCCTTTAGAAGAATTAGGTTTTGAAGTTTTTGGTATTGGAACTAGATATATAGAAAAAGATAATTATTTTTCTGCAGATTTAAACGATCATATAAAATTGGAAAAGATTTTTAATGATATAAAACCTGAATATTTGATACATTTAGCTTGGGATACTAAAAAAGGTTATTTAGATTCTGATTCCAATTTTGATTTATTATATTCGTCTATTAAAATGCTTAAATATTTTAAAGAAAATTGCGGAAAAAAAGCTATATTTATTGGAACTTGTTTTGAATATAAATTTAAAGATACCCCATTAAAAGAAAATGATGAGATTAATCCTACAACTATATATGCTAAAACTAAGAATTATTTAAGAGAAGTATCTGAATTATACTCTAATAAAAATAATATAGATTTTTGCTGGGGAAGAATTTTTTATACCTATGGGGATAATGAAAATCCAAATAGATTATTTCCATATATTATAAATTCTTTAAAAAATAATCAAAAAGTATCTATAAACTATTCTCAATTAAAAAAAGATTATATGTTTGCTGGGGATATTGCTAAAAGTATAGCTTTGATTACTGATTCTAATATAACTGGAATTATCAATTTGTGCTGTAGTAATGCTATTTCATTGGCTGATATTGCTTTAACTATTGCTAAAAAACTTAATAAAATAGATTTACTTGATTTAAAAGAACTTGATACAAAAGAAGCTCCAATAATAGTTGGAGATAATTCACGTTTAGTCAATGAAATAGGTTTTAATAATTTTACTACACTACATGAATGGGTTAATAAATATTGAAATTAAAATATAAATTTATCTAAACTTTTGTCATCAAGAAAAGATTTATATTGTAAATGAGTGCCTTTAGAATTAGAAGTCCAATTGGGTTTTGATAGTTCTTTTTTTAAATCTTCAGTTGGGAGTTCAAATATTTTTTTATATTCCCCTAAACTTTCAAAAAATATATCTATAGTTTTTATATGTTTTTTTTCTGTATTCCATTTTTTATCCGTTTTTTCAATTTGAATAATTTCCTTAAATACATTATTCCAATTTTCTGACATTTTTTCTATAGAAAATTCTTTTATAGCGTAGTTTTTAGCATTTTCTTGCATTCGTTTTAGCAAATCTTTATCATAATACAATTTTTCTATTGCCTTGATATATTCTTCTTCATTTTTACATATAAACCCGCAATCATTATTAATCATAGATTTTTCCATTTCATTATCAAAAACAACCGGTACTAATCCTGTAGTCATTGCTTCTTGTATAGATTGATCGCATGTACCAAAATGGCCTTTAGTAAGAGGATATCCAAATATTTTACTAATTTTTAAATATGGTATTATATCTTTTACTTTACCAGCAAAAATAAACTTATCAGCGATTCCTAATTGTTTAGTATAGTTTTCTAATTCTAAATTATTAGGACCGCCTACAACTATAAATTTTATATTCTCTATATTAATTTTATTACATAATTCTACAAAATTATTATACATTTTAGCGTTATCAACAGTCCCTATATATAAAACATAAAAAAAACTATTATCATCTTCTTTTTGTAAATTATAATATTTACTTAAGTTTGATGTAGACCATATAGATATAATTGAATTTTTATTATCATATTCTATAATTTCTTTGGTTTTAAAACTCATCGGAGTTGTAAATATAAATTTATCAGGATAATTCAATATTTTATTTGTAAATACATTTGGAGGATTTATGCCGGAAATATGAGACCATAAAATTAATCTGCACTTAGGTAATTTGTTTTGTACAATCAAATGATAGAGTAGGGGATGATTCCAAAAATGTATTAGTACAATATCTGAATTTTTTATATCATTTAGAATTTCATTCTCATTTTTACTCATATTCTCTTTTAATTGAAATTCTAATTCCTCTAATGTTATTTTAGCTTTCTCATTAGCATAATCTAAACATATAACAGAATGCTGGAAATTTTTATTATTTTTTTCATGTTTAAACCAATCCAATAATACTGTGCCAACACCGCCTCCAAGATGAGGTGTAATGTGAAGAATTTGTATTCTATTCATATATAACTAATATATAATATTTTATCAATTAAGTAAAGAAAAATAAAAAAACTATATTTCTGCTTTGTATTCCAATATATTAGTTTTATACTATAATATAATTATATAAATTATTGATTAGTATTTTTATTGAAATTTAAAAGTTAACCTATCTAATACAGTATCTAAATCTTTATTAAATCTTTTTCTAATATTTTTTTCCATAAACCAATTAATGGTTTCTTTTATACCATCTTTAAATAAAATTTTAGATTTCCAATTAGGTACATATTTCTTTATTTTAGAATTATCATATATATCACACCACATTCTATGACCTTCAAAGGCTTTTCCAAAAGCAGATACTATATTTAAATTACTAGATTTTGGTATATCAATATTAATTAATTCTTTTATTGGTATATGTATTAATTTATATTCTTTAATATTCATTGCATCTAATAAATATTTTGTCATATCTAGCCATGTAATCAACTCATCAGATGATATATGAAAATCTTCCCCTATAGAACTTTTATTTTCTATTAAACCAATTAAGGCATTCGCAAAATCTTTAGAATGTGTTATTGTCCATATATTTGTTCCATCACCTGCTATTAATACAGGTTTTCCTTCTAAATATCTTTGTGGTGCTGTAAAACAATTATGTCCTATAGATACAGGAACTATTGTATCATAAGTATGTGTAGGTCTTACTATAGTTACTGGAAATTGATTTTTTTCATAATTATTCATAAATATCTTTTCACATTTTATTTTATCTAATGCATATTCATATTCCCCTTCATTCCATTGAGGAGAGTTTTCCTTGAATGGCATAAATTTAGATTCTCTTTTATATACAGCAGAAGTACTTATATATATGAATTGTTTAGTAATATATTTAAATAATTCAAGATCATATTTAGCATGCTCTTCATTGTAGCAAATGAAATCTATTACACAATCAAATTCTAATCCTTCTAATACTTTTGTAACATCTTCTTTGTTTCTAATATCAGCTTTTAATTTAATAACTTCAGGTTGTATTTCCCTTCTTGTATTTAAAGTTTCTTCTCTATTTAAAACATAGCAGGTATATCCGGCTTCAATAGCTGTTTGAACACACCACCAGCTAATATTACCATTTCCGCCTATGAATAATATTTTCATTCTAAAAAATCCTTAGTTATATATATTTTCTTTAAATCTTTTTAATATTTCTTCTCTATATGGATCTAAGTTGTCTAAAGTTCCATGAGTAATTACTTCACAGTTTTGACAAAATATCATATTCTTTATATTTCCATTTAATTGTTCTAATCTAGCATTATTTAGAATATCTCCATTCCAAATTTCTTTTACAGATTGTTTTTTTGTATCACCTGCTATTAATATGTGTTTATAATCACCTATACAAAAACTAACTGTTCCATCAGAATTAATTACCATCATATAAAATATATAAGGGCATATGGATCTATTTATAATTTTTTGCCCATAATTACCACAACTAAATTCCATTGGAATATCTTTAAATTTAAATTCAGGCCATGCTGGAGATATATTTTCTAAAAATATTCTATCTGAAATTTCTCCAAAAGTATCATAAAATTTTTTCTGTTCATATTCTGATAAATTTTCTTTTATACTTTTTATAAATATTTCTAATTTACCTCTATTTTTATAAAGATGTTTTATATTTTCTACATATTTTTTAAAATTAACTTTTGTATTTGTATAATATTGTATTTGTTCATCAGAAACACCATTTACAGATATATTTATTCTATCTAATCCTGATTCAATTAATTTTATATTTAACTCAGGATTTAAAAGTATACCATTTGATGTAACATCTACTTTTTTTACATAACCACTATCTTTAGCGTATTTTACCATTTCTGGAAATTGTTTATTTATTAGAGGTTCTCCCTCTTTATAAAGTCTTAATACATTTAAAGGTTTATCAAATTCTTTTAAATCATTTATTATTTTCTTAAATAATTCAAAATCAAATATTCCATTCCACCTATTTGTACTTTTAATTAATTCATCATTACCTGTTGGACAAAATTTACATCTATGGTTACATAAATTTGATGGATCCAACACTAAAACAAAAGGCATGTGTAAAGGAACAACTTTACCTAAAATTTTATGTTCATTAGAATTTCTTCTATCGTTAATTATAGCTTTCAATCTATATTCCTAATTTAAATTTTACCTTTTTTCACAATCCTTAATTTATTCACTTATATAATTTTACTTAATAATGCCTCAGCATAATTATCAATATTATCAGGCATACCATGAGTAAGCTGTCCGCAGTCCTTACATATTGGATGAGATTTACGTTCTTTTCTTAAAAACAGCTTTCTCAAATCATTCATATCTTTACTATTCCATATATCTTTAACTGTTTCCTTATTAACATCACCTATTATTAACTTCCTTTCCCAGTCCAAATAACAAGCACTAGCTAGACCTGTGGAATTAATGGACATAGAATAAAATACATACGGACAAACAATAACTTCTTTTATTTCTTGTCCATAAATACCTCTTTCCATATTTACATTTATTCCATCAAGTTCAAATTCCGGCCAGCAAGACATTACACTTTCGATATTTACGCCGTCTGCTATTTCTCCAAAGATCTTGTAAAAATCCTGCTTTTGTTCTTCTGTAAGAATG
>NZ_CALXRN010000093.1 GCF_944390595.1 uncultured Brachyspira sp.
GAATAAGGTAATTTCTTGCATAGCCGTCTTTTACTTTACATATATCACCTTCATAACCTAATGATATAAAATCTTTTTTTAAGATAACTTCCATTTGCCTTCTCCTTGATATAATACTCTATTAAAATATAAATTAATTGCTAGTTTACAACCTATATATTATAACATATATTTATATAATAGCAAGCATTTAAATTCATAAATAATATATTATACTGCTATATCGTATATTGAAATAATTACAATAAATGATATAATATTTTTTAGATTAATCTAACAAAAAGGAGAATTAAAAATGAAATATTCTATTGTTTATACAAGCAAAAGCGGAAATACTGAAAAATTAGCTTTAGCTATAAAAGAATCTGCTAATGGAGAATGCTTACAATGTGTAAAAGCTGATGCTGCTGATAATGCTAAAATTAATGATTCTGATATAGTATTCGTTGGTGCTGGAAGTTATAAAGGCACTTGCGATGAAGCTGCCGGAAAATTCATGCAGACATTAAAAAATAAAAAAGTATTTTTATTTATGACTGTTGGCTATGGAGATAATCAGGAATATTATGATAAAATGCTCAATCCTGCTAAAACTTTCTTAGATTCTTCAAATAATTTAATTGGTACTTATGCATGCCAAGGACAATGGATAGAAGGACAAAAAAAGAATTTAGAAAATATGCTTGAAAAGGCTGCTTCTGAAGATGAAAAGAAAGTTATACAGAGTAAATTAGCTAATCATGGAAACGCTATGGGACATCCTAATGCTGATGATTTAAACAAATTAAAAGAAATTGTGAAAGCATTATAAACTTCATTAGGTATTTATTTAATTAATTAAACTCTCTGTAAGTCAATAATTACAGAGAGTTTTTTATTATAAAAATCAAATTCTATCCAAATCTACAGGAAGTTCCAAAACTCTCACAGCATTCTCTAAAGCAGTTCTCATAATATCTTCGCTGCTCTCTCCCCTAACCTCTGCAAGAACTTCTACAGTAAATGGTATGAATGAAGGTTCATTGGCTCTTCCTCTTACTTTTTGAGGAGTCAAATAAGGAGCATCTGTTTCTATTGTAAACATATCTTTAGGAACATATTTAACAGCTTCTCTTATAAAATCATTTTTCATGTATGTAGCAGAACCTGAAAAAGATAATATATATCCCAAATCTAAAGCATTTTTAGCATCTTCAACATTTCCGCTGAAACAGTGAAATATTCCTCTTTTTGGTATATCAGCTTCCTTTAATATTTTAAATGTATCTTTAAAAGCATCTCTGCTATGTATAAGTATAGGCAAATGCGTATTTTTAGCAGATTGGCATAATGCACTAAAAAATTCCTTCTGCTCATTTCTATTATCATTATTATGATAATAATCTAGTCCTATCTCGCCTATAGCATATACAGATTTGTTTTTATTTTTTAAAGTTTTTTTATTTAAATTTTTTATTTTTAATTCAAAAGCTTTTATAGTATCTTCATCATTCTCATTAGCATAATCTGGATAATAGCCTATACTAAAAAAAACACCTTCTGCATCTGATAATATAAACATACGCTCATCTAAATCATTAGGATGAACTCCTATATCAACAAAATAAAATATTCCGGCTTTATTAGCTCTCTCTAAAACATCATGCAATTCTTTACTCTTCTTAGATATATACGTAAGATGGCAATGGCTGTCTATCATTAATTAACTCCAAAATCATTATTTTATATTCTATTGCTAATAAAAAATTACTCATTTATAAACTCATATAATTCATTAAAAATATATAGAATTATTATAAATTAAGTTTTATTCTTCTAAATTATCGTCATGAAGCAAATGAAAATGCACATGAAATACAGTCTGACCTGCTCCTGCTCCGCAATTATTTATAATTCTAAATGAATCCAATCCTTGTTCTTTAGCTACTTCTTTTATAGTTTCTAGAACTTTACCCATTAAAAAATCATTTATCTCTAAAATATTTTTTGCATGATGTTTTGGAACAATAAGAAGATGCACTTTAGCTTTAGGATTCAAATCTGCAAATACAACACAATGTTCATTTTTTTTTATAAATTTAGAAGGTATTTCTCCTTTTATTATTTTACAAAATATACAATCTTTGTCTTCAGTATAATTACTCATAACAAAAATCTCCTGGTTAAAAATAAAAATTATTTGAATAAATATAAACTATAATACAAAATTAATCCATATACATTGTAATTTATTTTAAAAAAATAATCAAATATTATTGATAATTATTACTAATAAGTATTGAAATTAAATATAATAAAATATATAATTACATAGTAAAAAATGATATAAAAAGGTTAAATATAAATGATAGAAAATTCATCACCAGTGGCATTAGCATTATTCGGCGGCAGTATAACATTTGCTTTTACAGCATTAGGATCAGGACTTGTATTTTTCTTTATGAAAGAAATAAAACCTAAAGTATTGGCATTGATGTATGGATTTGCTGCAGGAGTTATGACAGCAGCAAGTTTTTGGTCTTTGCTTGCACCATCAATAGAGTTATCAGAAAATACTAATCTTCCTAATTGGCTAATACCGGTAGGCGGTTTTTTACTTGGTGCATTTTTTATATGGATATTGGATAAAGTTCTGCCTCATATGCATATAGTAAATGGAAATGAAGAAAAAGAAGGGGCAAAGGTTCAATTATCAAAAAGCATATTATTATTTTTAGCCATTACACTGCATAATATACCAGAAGGTTTAGCTGTTGGTGTAACATTCGGAGCATTCTCTGTTGGAAACAGCGGTGTAACATTCAATGCTGCTCTAGCATTAGCACTTGGTATAGGATTACAAAACTTTCCAGAAGGTGCTGCAGTTTCTTTACCTTTAAAAACTTCCGGAATATCAAAATTAAAATCATTCTCGCTTGGAGCAATATCCGGCATAGTAGAGCCTATTGCTGCTGTTATTGGTGCTTTGGCAGTTACAAAATTAACATTTATATTACCTATAGCTTTATCATTTTCAGCCGGTGCTATGATGTATGTTGTTATAGAAGAACTTGTACCGGAAGCTGTAGCAGAAGAACATAATCACTTCGGTGTATTTGGATTTATATTCGGTTTCGCTATAATGATGGTTCTTGATGTAGCATTAGGATAACACAAATTAATAAATAATATTACATAGTAAAAGATTCGCCCAAATAAACTTTACGTGCTAATGGGTTATTAACTATTTCATCAGGAGTACCTTTTACTAATATCTGACCATTACCCATAATATATGCTCTGTCTGTAATTCTTAAAGTCTCGCGAACATTATGGTCTGTAATTAATATACCTAAGCCTTTTTCTTTTAAAGAAGCTATTATATTTTGTATATCTATAACTGCTATAGGGTCAACTCCTGCAAAAGGTTCATCTAATAATATAAATTTAGGGTTAACAGTTAATGCTCTGGCTATCTCGCATCTTCTTCTCTCTCCTCCGGAAAGAGTATATCCTTTCTGCTTTCTAACATGAGTAATGTTGAATTCTGCAAGAAGCATATCTGTTATATCCATTCTATCCTTTTGAGTTAAATTTTTATTATATTCAAGTATAGAAAGCAAATTATCTTCTACAGAAAGTTTACGGAATATAGAAGCCTCCTGAGGCAAATAACCTATTCCAAGCGTAGCTCTTTCATGCATGTGAAGTTTAGTTATATCTAAATCATTTAAATAAACATTTCCTGCAGTTGCCACAACAAATCCAACAGTAATATAAAAACTAGTTGTTTTTCCTGCACCATTCGGTCCTAAAAGCCCTACAACCTCACCTTGCTTTACACTATAAGAAATATCTCCTATAATCTTTCTTTTTCCATAATATTTTGTAAGATTTACAGCACGAATTTCATAAGGATTTGATTTATCATAATTAAAGAAATTTTCTGCTGTTATTGGTTCTTTAGAGGATACATTATCAGCATTAAACTTTTCCTTTTTTTTGAAAATATCTAAAAATTTACTAATCATATATCCTCTCTGTATTATATTATTTTATTTTTTATTATAAACTAATACTGTTGCTGCCATGTTTTTCAGTATCTAAATTACCAATAGCTTTATCAAATGTATAAAGATTTCTGCCTTTTAAATCACCTAAAATTTTAATTTTATCAAGTATATCATTAAACAATTCTTCTTCTTCAAGCTGTTCTTGTATAAACCAATCTAAAAATCTTAAAGTAATATAATCTTTTTTATCCATAGCACTTCCAACTAATTCATTTATACAAGACGTAACATATTGTTCATGTTTAAGTATAGTTTCAAATAAATCTTCCACAGATTTAAAATCATTCTGAGGAGCTGGCATATCAGTAATTGTAGCTTGTCCGCCTACTTTATTAATAAAATCTCTAAATTTTTCAAAGTGTTCTATTTCTTCTTTATAGTGTCCATATAAAAATTTACTGCATCCTTTTAAACCTTCTTTATCACACCAACCAGCCATATTGAAATAAAGACTTGCAGAATAAAGTTCTTTATTTAATTGTACATTCAATAATTTAATAGTATCCTCTTTTATTATAGACATAATAAAAACTCCTTTTTATATTTTATAACCTATTATTATTTTATAATACCATATTAAATTTATCAAATAAAAAAATTAAATATATTAGTTTATTATAACATAGTTTTTCATAAATTATTGAATTATTGATATTTAAAACAGATAAATATTAAGAAAAAGAAAATAATATAATAAAAAAATTAGGGTATATTAAAAAAATAATATACCCTATGATTTTTAACCAAAATTATGAACCATGTTCCTCAGTATCTAAATTACCTACAAACTTATCAAATGTATAAAGATTTCTGCCTTTCAAATCACCCAAAATCTTAATCTTTTTTATAATATCATTAAATAATTCTTCTTCTTCCAACTGCTCCTCTACAAACCATTCTAAAAATTTTAATGTAACATAATCTTTATTGTCCATAGATATACTTACAAGTTTATTAATACAAGATGTTATATACTCTTCATGCTTAACTATCTTTTCAAATAATTCCTCAACAGAATTAAAATTATGCTCTGGGGCTTTCATCTCTCCCATTATAGCCTGTCCGCCTGCTTTATTTATATATTCTCTAAATTTCTCTAAATGAGTATGCTCTTCTGCTGAATGATTATATAAAAACTTGCTGCATCCTTTAAGCCCCTGCCTCTCGCACC
>NZ_CALXRN010000094.1 GCF_944390595.1 uncultured Brachyspira sp.
TAAATTCTGGTTTTTTCTTTCTTACTGCAGTTGTTTGCTGACTTATAGTTTGATTTGTATTTTGTGCGGTATTGTTATTTGCATTATTAACAGCTGTATTGTCTTGTGTGTTATTAGATTTGTTACTGCAGCTTATTAAAATACTTAAAGCTGTCATTAATATAAATTTCTTCATAAACTTTCCTTTACTTCTTTTAACTTCTTTATAGATTGTATTAAAAAATATTTTAAGCATTATACTAATAATTTTTAAATTGTCAATTTTTATGTTCTTATTTTTGCCATCTCATGTGTTATGACACTATAGCTGAACTTTGTAGATACACATATAGGCTGATTAACTCATATTAAATTTATAACTCTTTTTATTAGTAGTTGTTTACGTAATTGGGGTATATATAGTGGGTTGATAATTTTTTATGTAAATTTATAATGATATTAATATGATTGATAGGTAACTTCTTTGAGAAATAAAGCAAACATTTTTGTGTACTTTTTTGTTTAGCCAAAAAAGTACCAAAAAAACTACTTCTTTTTTGTAAAAAAGAAGCAAAAAACATTTACAATATAATAAACTATCTTTCTAATAGGGATAGTTTATTATTTTCTTTTTTCTAAAAAAAGAAACAAAAAAGCTTTTATTAAATTTATGACGCGGGTTGTTAGCCCTTGTTTAGAATTCAGGGTATTATAGTAGGTTGATAATTTTTTATGTAAATTTATAATTGGAATTATAATCATATTAAATTGATTGAGAGGGAAATAATGATGATTGATATAACGATTCTTGAACAAATTATTGATTATGATTTATTTAAAATAATTGAAGATGATTATTCAAAAGGACATTATAATATTGTAGTAACTAAATCTGTAGATTATTTTAGAGATTTATTAAGAATGAAATCTGAAGAATATAATATTGATGGTGATGATTTAATATCTAAAACTCTAAATTTAAATAAAGATAAAAAACCAAAATTAATAATAGCTGATTTGAATACAGAAACAGGTTCTAGTCAGCAAAGAGGAATTGCAAGTTTTGCTTATGGAATACATAGATATATAAGAAATCCACAATTTCATGGTCATTATTTCAATGAAGAAGATATTGTAGATATATTAATAATAATATCTTTTGTTACTAAAAAAATTAAATCTTCAGAAACAGAATATAGTAAATTTGATTTTTTTAATGAATTAAGAGATGTACATTTTGATTTAAGGGAAAAATATGTTAATATAATATTATCAAAATACCCAAAAGAAATTTTACCTGATTATATAGTATATGGTATAGATTATGTTCAGAATTATCAAATTGACTATAAAAGATATAAATTAGTATTATCTTGGTATGTAAAAAATAATATTGATGTTAAAAACTTTTATGAAAAAATATCTAAAATTTTAGAAGTTCATGAAAATGAAAACATTATAATAATGTGGCTTTATATTTTAGGCGATAATATTTTTAATATTACTGAAAAAGCTAAATTAAGAGCTGAAAACGTTTTAATAAAGAGTCTATTAAATGGTAAAAATCATGATAAAAAATTTTATACTATAATTAGTATTTTAAATGAATGTTTTTTTTATTTAGATTTTGATAATTATATTCAGTTAGAAGAATTTATAGTTAAAAATATAAAAGAATTTAAGATACCTAAAGATTTTTATAATATAATTTTAAATATAATGATTATAAATATTGCTAAATTTTTAGAATGTGATTTTAATATTGATGAAATTATATATTACTATGTAAAAAATGATTTTTATAATATTTTGGTTTATTTTTATAAATTAAAGTCTATGCAATTGACGCAAATTTTTTTAGATGACTTCAATAGTTTAATAATTTTTTCTTCAAAAAATTTAGATAATATGATTTCAAAATATGCTCATTGTAATAAATTAAGTAATGAAAATAAAGATAAATTAAAATCTAGGTTAGATTATATTCTTAAATACTATGATAAAACTATTTTAGAAGAAAAAGGGTATTATGATGATGTTCCATTCTAATTGTTAAGTATTGGATAATAAGCCGTACGTATAGTTGACTATCTGTAAGGGTAAGCGTTACCGTGCGTAATGCCCTACAATTATAACATATATCCTATATAAACCAGGATATATTTCGAGAGGTGGACTTGTCAAATGCAGTTCTTTTGCTTCTCGCCGCAGGCGGGCGTTGCCTGTGGCAACAAAAGAAGTGTGGTATGGGGCAAAGCCCCATATATCAAAAGAAAATATAAATTTATTTTTGACAATATATAGTTTTTAAGATATATATCAAATTTATTTATTAATTACTTTCTCTAACTCTTCTTTTATACTCAAAGCCATTTTGTCATCGAAACTTGAAAATGAATTCTTTGTGTATAATATTTTCTTGCCGCTGTCAATAACTATTATCCAAGGAAGCCATTTAACATTATACTCATCAGAAATATTTTTGTATTTATCAACATCAACTTCGGTGAAAATCAAATTATCATCTATGAATTTTTTTAGTTCTTCATTTACGAATACTT
>NZ_CALXRN010000095.1 GCF_944390595.1 uncultured Brachyspira sp.
CCATCATAGGATAAATATTCTTTAGCAATCATAACTGCATATAATAAAGCGGTATTTCCTTCATTATCAGTTACATTAACATCAGCACCAGCCTTAATAAGCGATTTTACAACATTTGGGTTCAAACTTCCATATAACCCAAAACTAGAATTTTTGCAGGCATAAATCAATGCTGCAGCAGAATTTTTATCTTTTTCATTTATATTTGCATTATTTTTTATAAGCAAATCTACACATTCGCTGTCATGGGAATATGCAGCATACATTAAAGCGGTTATTCCTTCATTATCTTTTATATGTACATCAGCACCAGCATTTATAAGCATTCTGCATAAATTAATGCTGCCTACTCTTCTGCCCTCACAGCATACTGCATACATCAATGCCGTTTTTCCTTCTCTATTTTTAGCATCTATTTTTGCACCTTTTTGCATTAGAAAAGATACTACTTTTTCCATTTTCTTATTTTCATCTAAATTAACAGCAACCATCAAAGGAAGCATACTAAAACTACGAATATTATAATATCTTGACTCAAGCTCTAAATTTGCCCCTAATTTTAAAAGCGTATCTATAGCTTCTAAATTTTTACAATCTATTGCCCAAATCAAAGGTGTAAAATTTAGATAAGCATATTCATATTGACCTGATAAAGGAGTTTCTTTTCTTAAAAAAGTATTATTTAAATCTATATCGTACTCATTAACTATATATTTAATTTCTTCTGTATTATTGTCTTCTATGGCATCATACAATCGTTCTGTATACTGCTGAGAAAATAATGACAAATTCACCAAAAATAAACATAATATAATTTTTTTCATAATATTATTCTCCTTTTTTAAAAAAATGAAATTTATTTACATAAAGATTGTAAACAACATGAAATATTAAATAATGATTACAGAATGATATTTTATAAATTACTGAACTGAACTGAACTGAACTGAACTGAACTGAACTGAACTGAACTGAACTTTTTTCATATAGTACCCTAAATATTGATAGTTATAATTCTATACAAAAAATACAAAAAGTCAATATAAACCATTATTCTATATTGATATTATATTAATTTTGTATATAATGTTTCATTATGAAAAATGGAAAAGTGATATTCCCTGGAACATTTGATCCTTTTACCTTAGGACATTTAGATGTACTTTATAGATTAGCTGATATATTTGAAAAAGTTTATATATCTGTAGCTGTTAATCTGGAAAAATCTCCGACTTTTACTGTAGAAGAAAGAAAAAATATGATAAAAAAAGTGATAGGAGAAAATGAAACTATAGAAATAGTATCCATATCAGGACTTGTTACAAACTATATGAGAGAAAATAACATAAAAGTATTAGCCAGAGGAATTAGAGATAGTGAAGATTTATACTATGAATTAAAAATGGCTAGAATGAATAAACTTTTATACCCGGAAATGGACACTATATTTTTACATACATCTGAAAACTATGCTTATGTAAGTTCATCTTTGATAAAAGAAGTCTTAAAATTTAATGGTCCTATAGACGGACTTGTACCAGAAATATTAATAAATGAAATTAAATCAAAATTTACTAAATAATAAAGATTAGAATATGAAAAATTTTTACCTAGAAAATTACGGATGCCAAATGAATAAGGCAGACTCAAACAGTTTAATAAACTCTTTGATGCAGGAAGGTTTTATACAGACAGAAAATTATGAAAATGCTGATAATATCATAATAAATACATGCAGTGTAAGGGCTCATGCTGAAGAGAGAGTATTTTCAAGAGTTAAATTATTCAATGCTAATAGAAAAAAGAATAAAAAAGACACAAAAATAATAATTATGGGCTGTATGGCTCAAACTTCTAAGGAACATCTTGAAAGTCTGGGTGTTGATAAGATATTTGATGTATACAATGAAGTTAATATTATAGATTACTTAAAAGATGAGGAAGTTTTTGTAAGAAAATTTAATGATAATTACATATTTAATAAATCATATGTGGATGAGGATAAACCGCATAAAGCATTTATACCTATATCTCATGGCTGTAATAATTGGTGTACTTACTGTATAGTGCCTCATACCAGAGGAAAAATGGTAAGCAGAAAATCAGATGATATTACAGAAGAATTAAAGAGATTAATAGATGACGGAGCTAAAGAGATAACATTACTTGGACAGAATGTTAATTCTTATGGGCTTGATATTGATAATGAAATTAATTTTACAGAATTATTATACAAATTAGACAAAGTTATTGATGAAAAGGCTAAAGATAAGGTTTGGATAAGATTTTTAACTTCCCATCCTAAAGATTTTGATAAAGATTTAGCTGATGCTATATGGAATCTAAATAGTTTATGTAAGCATATACATTTACCTTTTCAAAGCGGTTCAGATAGAATATTAAATTTGATGAATAGAAAATACACAAAAGATGAATATGTAAAAAAAGTATCATACTTAAGAAGTTATACTGATGACTTCCCTATTTCAACGGATATAATAGTTGGTTATGCTGATGAAACAGAAGATGAGTATCAAGAAACATTAAATTTACTTGAAAGTATAGGTTTTGAAGAAGCTTACCTGTATAAATATTCAGAGAGAGAAGGCTCTATTGCTTATAAAAAAAATGTACAGTATGATAAAGCTACCGGGGCAAGAAGACTTACTAATCTTGTAAATTATCAAAGAGAATTAGCTCAGAAATTATTATCAAAGCAGGTTGGTAAAAAAACATCTGTAATGGTAGATGATATTGCCAAGGATAATATGCACTATTTATGCAGAAGCAAGGAAAATAGAATAATTCTAGTAAAAAAAGAAAAAGAACTTAATATGGGCGATATTTTTGATGCAGAGGTTACAGAGATAAAAAGTCATACATTAATAGGTAAATTTATTTAATAAAAATCCGCTCAACTAATCATGAATAATAATACTGAAATTTATTATAAATTAAATAATTTTGAAAATAATTATATAGATTTAAAATTTATTTTAATATAAAAATACTTATTTTAAAAAAATAAAGCAAATTATCTTAATTGTCCAAACTCTATAGTATTATTTAAATTTACTTCTTTCATATATGGAATAGGATATTCTCTCATATCTTTTCCTTCACGCAGAGTATAATATATAGTTAAATTATTCTTTTTCCAATTATCTAATCTATCATTATATTCTTTTGTATATCCGGATGTCATTTTTATTTTATCATTTGAAATTATAAATCCAACAAACATATTAACATTGCTTTTAGATATTTCTGATAAACCTTTTATATCATTAGCAACATAACCTAAAGGCATATTCTCATAGTAGTATGCATTTGTTTCACTTTCAGCACATACAAATATTCCTTTCCCGCGTACCATACCATTTATTTTATATTCAACATTTCCATTTTCTTTGAATGTATAAAGATAACCATTAGGAGCCATTACACTTTTACCGCTTACTGTTTTTATCCATAAATCATTATAATCAACATTATGCTCAGAAACTTTTACATTAGAAGCACAAGATGTTATTAAAAATAATAAAACAAAAGTAATATAGAGTCTCATATTCTTTCATCCAAATAAAAATATTATGTATATATTTTCGGAATAAAGAAATTATAAATTATAATCTATTGCTTTTTAATAAAATTTTATTTATTATATAAAAATATGTAAAATCATTTTAAATTCTAAAGTTAATAAAGTTGATATGGAACAGAATAATAATATAAGTCAAATATTAATAAATAAATTTTCAGAAAGTGAAGAGTTTAAATCTTTTGATATAGAAAACACAAAAAGCATAACAGGACTTAAAGGCGGAAGCGACGCATTATTTTTTGCATCAGTTTTTAATAATAATAACAAATCAATTCTTGTAATAAAAGAAAATGAAAGCGAGGCAATGCTTCTTAGTCAGTCTTTAAATTTTTATAATATTCCAAATTATTATTTTCCTGACTATGATACTGTTCCATTTACAAAAATGTCTCCTATTACAGATATAGCACAAGATAGAATAAATATTTTATATAAATTAATTAATAAAGAAAAATGTATAGTAATAGCAACTATTAACTCTATAACAAGAAAAATAGCAAATAAAGATGATTTAAAAGATTTTTATATACCAATAAAAGTACATGATAAATTAGATTTAGATAATCTAAGATTAGCATTATATGATTTAGGATATGTAATAGAAAGAGAAGTATCAGAAAAAGGAACAGCATCTGTAAGAGGAAGTATAATAGATATATTTTCAATAGAATATGATAATCCAATAAGAATAGAAATGTTTGATGATGAAGTTGAAAGTATAAGATTATTCAATATAGAAGACGGAAGATCATTTCAAAATATAAAAGATATTATAATATATCCTGTGCGTGAAGTGGTTTATGATGATTCAGAGGTAGAAGAGTTTATTAATAATAATGATATTCAAGATGAACTTAAAGATAATATAATAAAAAGAAAATATTTTGCCGGAAGTGAAAATTTACTTCCTATGTTCTATTCAAACTTAGAAACTATATTTGATTATTTTAATGATGATTATATATTTATTGATGATGCTTTAAAATTGAAAAGCAAACTTATAAATATATTAGACAGCATAAGAGAAAATTTTAATGATATAGATAATATATTTACTATAATAGGCGAAGCTGAAAAGTTATATATAGATAATAATTACTTTGCAGAAATTATAAAAAAATCCATTAATATTTCTCCGTTTATAGTTGATAGTCAAATTCACAAATTTAGTTTTAATGAAGGCGTATCGTTTAAATCAAAATTGACAGAGTTTTTAGATTATGTAAAAGAGTATAGAGAAAAAGATTATTTAATAATTCTATCTACCGGACATTATGATCAGGCTAATAGATTCTATAAAATAATGCATGACTTAGAACCAAAAATTATAATTCCGGAAGATGCAGAAATTAATAATGATGATGCCAATAATATAGAAATCATAAAAGAAGAAGAAAAAATTGATTTATCACAAAATGAAAATGATTTTTATATTATAACAACTCAAGCCTCTTCAGGATTCATAAAAGATGACATAAAAACAATATTCATAGCAGATTGGGAAGTATTCGGAAGAAGAAGAAAAAAAATAAGAAAGATACCAAAAGTTAATAAAAATTTGATAGAAACATTTGTTGATTTGAATGTAGGAGATTATGCTGTTCATGTTAATTATGGTATAGGCAAATATTTAGGACTTACAAGAAAAATGTCCAATGGAAAAGAAAAAGATTATCTTACATTGGAGTATGCAAAAGGCGATAAATTGTACATACCTGTTGAACAGATGAACTTTGTACAAAAATATATATCCGGTCATGGAGAAGCCCCAAAATTAACATTATTAGGCGGAAGTGCTTGGGATAAAATAAAGAGCAAAGCCAGAGAAGATGCCTTAGCTACTGCAAGAGAATTAATAAAATTATATGCTATAAGGTCTAATATTCAAGGAAATGTATACGGAGCTGATACTCAATGGCAGGATGATTTTGAGGCCTCATTCCATTATGAAGAAACTGTTGATCAATTAAGGGCTATAAATGATATAAAAGAAGATATGGAAAGCGGAAAGATGATGGACAGGCTTGTATGCGGTGATGTTGGATTTGGTAAAACAGAAGTTGCTTTCAGAGCAGTATTTAAAGCTATAATGGCAGGAAAACAATGTGCCATACTCTGCCCTACTACAATACTTTCTCAGCAGCATTATAATAATGCTAAAAAAAGATTTGAGGACTTCCCTATAAGAATAGAAGTTCTAAATAGATTTGTAACTTCAAAGCAAGCTAAAAGAAATAAAGAATTATTAAAAAATGGTTCATGCGATTTAATAGTAGGCACTCACATGCTTTTATCAAAAGATATTGAGTTTAAAAATTTGGGACTTATAGTAATAGATGAAGAGCAGCGTTTCGGTGTTAAGCATAAAGAGGCGTTAAAGAGACTAAGATTAGAAACAGATGTACTTACTCTTTCAGCTACTCCTATACCTAGAACTTTAAATATGGCTTTAACCGGTATAAGAGATATTAGTATAATAGAAACGCCTCCTTTGAATAGAATACCGGTAAAAACCTTTGTAACAGAATTTTCAGAAGAAGCTGTTACTAATGCAATAGAAAGAGAATTAAAAAGAAATGGTCAGGTATTTTATTTATATAACAGAATAGACACCATAGAATCATTTGCCCTTATGATAAAAAAATTATGTCCAAAAGCAAGAATATGTGTTGCTCATGGAAGAATGTCAGGAAATCAGCTTGAAAAAATTATGAATGATTTTATTAATCATAAGTATGATATTTTAGTATCAACAACTATAATAGAAAATGGAATAGATATACCTAATGCAAACACTATATTAATAGATAATGCCAATAAATTAGGATTATCAGAACTTTATCAATTAAGAGGACGTGTAGGAAGAAGCGACAGAGAGGCTTATGCTTATATGTTCTATCCTAGCGATTTAGCATTAACTGAAGTAGCATATAAAAGACTTGAAGCTATATCCGAGCATACAGATTTAGGGGCAGGATTCAAAATTGCTATGCGTGATTTGGAGATTAGAGGAGCAGGAAATATACTAGGAAAAGAACAGTCTGGAATGATATATCAAGTAGGATATGAACTATATACCCAAATGCTTGAAGAAGCTACTAATGAATATAAAGGCGAAATAAAAGAAGTTACATTTGATACTGTAATAGATTTAAAGCATGATTTATTTATACCAGACAGCTACATATCAGATATTAAAGAAAAAATATCAGCATATAAACTTATAATGCGTTCTCAAAGCAATGATGATATTGATTATGCTAAAGATTATATGATTGATAAATACGGCAAACTTCCTAAAGAACTTGAAGACATTTTTGATATAGCAAGGCTTAAAGTGCTATTAAAGAAAATAAGAGTTCTGTCTGTAATAGAAGGTCAGTACAATATATATATAAAACTAGATAAATATTCAAAAATAGATATGAATAAACTTATAAATCTAATCAATACAAAAAATTCAGGTGTGTATTTTGATAAAGATAATCTTAATCAATTAATAATACCTGTTATAAATGAAAAAGAAAATGATCTTGATTGGAAAATAGAAAAAATAAGAAATACAATATTAGAAATAGAATCGGATAAAATAGATGAAATAAGCAGTTCTATAAAAAATGAAATTAATAGTAATGATGAAAATACTATAAGCCTTGCTGAGGCAAATATAAAAAATAATAAATCTAACAAAAAAGAACTTATGTTAAAAGAACTAAAGCTCCAAAACTTATAAAAGTTAATAGAGATAAATAAATTAATTTAATAAAAAACTTTATTTATATTCTATGCCGAAACGATAAAAGCATATACATAAAATAATTAAAATTCCTCTATTTTCTTTGTAAGAAAATTTATAATATTATCTTTAGCTACTTTTATAGGTTCATTTTCTTTTTCAAAAAATATAAAATTGCCATCGCCTGTTCCAGCAACTCCGAAATCAGCATGTCTTGCCTCACCAGGTCCATTAACAACACATCCCATAATAGCTATAGTTATATTCTTTTTTATATTCTGCACATGCTTTTCTATAAAACTAGCAACTTCTTCAACATTAACCTGACATCTTCCGCATGTAGGACATGATATTATTTCTATAGAAGGCTCATTTCTTATTCCTAAAAATTTAAGAAGCATTTTTCCAGCCATTACTTCTTCTACAGGATCTCCAGTAATAGAATATCTTATAGTATCCCCAATACCCTGCATTATTAAATATGATAAAGCACTTGTACTTTTTATGAGAGAGCTTCTTAAAGTACCAGCTTCTGTTACACCCAAATGTATAGGATAATTAAATTTTTCTCTAAATAAAGTATTGGCTTCTATTGTAGTTTTTATATCAGAGGATTTTAAAGATACTTTTATATTTGTAAAATCTAAATCCTCCATTAATTTTATATGTTCAGCGGCACTTTTAACCATATTTTCAGGTGTTACTTCTTTGTATACGCTTCTGTCTAAACTTCCGCCGTTTACTCCAACTCTTATTGTAAGGTTTCTTTCCTTAGCTTCTTTTATAACTTCTTTTACTTTTTCTTTATCTTTTATATTGCCAGGATTGAGTCTTAAAGAATCAATACCGCTTTTCATACTTTCTAATGCCAAACGATGATCAAAATGTATATCAGCAATTAAAGGAACTTTCGTTTGTTTTTTTATTTCTTTAATAGCTTTGGCGGCATCAATATCTAAAACAGCAAGCCTTACTATATCAACTCCGGCATCTTCAAGAGATTTTATCTGTTCAACAGTATCTTTTATATTTCTAGTATCTGTATTTGTCATAGATTGTATGCTTACAGGATTATTTCCGCCTATTAGCACATTTCCAATTTTTACAGTTTTTACTTTTTTTCTTATATCATTAATATTATCTATATTCATTTTGTTTCCTTATATGTTTTCTATTTTAATAACTTTCAATTATAGTATCATTTTCAAATATTTTTGCAAATATATTTTAACTAAAGATTGCAGCCGACAATACTTGTTAACTAATAATTAAATAAAACAATAATATTACAACAAATGAAATTAACTGTTTTTATTTCTATCACTTCAAATAATTTTGGTTATTATACAAACAAAGGAAAACAAATAATGGATATAATAAATATTTTTGATAAAACAATAATAGAGTTTGCTCATAATTTACATAATAATTACAAAATATTAGATTTATTCTTCTCTTTAATAACTAATTTAGGGGAATCAATACCATTAATGATATTTACCATAATTTTAATATTTATAAAAAGAACAAGGCTTTGCGGAATCAATATGATGGCAAGTTTATTTATATCAGTATTTATAGGTGCTATAATATTAAAACCATTAATAGCAAGAGAACGTCCTTTTATGGATCCTGTTTATAATGAATATTGGGTTGCTGTTGGAGAACATTTAGAAACATCATTTTCATGCCCCTCTTCTCATACTACAGCATCATTTGCTGTACTTTTCCCTATTTTTCTATATTTTAATAAAAAGTATAGCTTTATAGCAATATTAATAGCATTACTCATAGGTTTTTCAAGGGTTTATCTAGTTGTTCATTATCCAAGTGATGTTGTTTTGGGAATGTTTATAGGAATAAGCGTATCATGTATAACATATTTATTTATGAAAAAAATTAATAAAAAATA
This sequence comes from uncultured Brachyspira sp., assembly GCF_944390595.1. Classification (GTDB taxonomy): domain Bacteria; phylum Spirochaetota; class Brachyspiria; order Brachyspirales; family Brachyspiraceae; genus Brachyspira. The sequence continues at coordinate 9,253 of NZ_CALXRN010000095.1, forward strand.
TTTGCATTTATAAAAAAATTGTTATATTAAAAATATAAAATAGTATTTATATATTGAATATTGATTTTTTAAAGAAAAATACGAAAATATTATTGGAAGTATTAAATTATTTATTTGGAGCAAAAAATGGACGGAACTCTCAAATCAATAAATACTAAACTCCCTTACAATGCTGAAATATTTATAAAGAGTAAATTTATTAAATCTAAAGTAATATACTTAGAGAAAACAGAAACAGGATATGATGTAGAGCTTGATAATGAGATATCAATTACATTTGATGAAAATGGAAATTGGACTTCAATTAACAGCAGTCAAAAACTTCCCGATAACATTATTCCTAATGCAGTAAAAGAAAAAATAAATAAGCTAAAAAGATTTGAACCTGAATATAAAAACAAAGATATACATATAAACGAAATAAGAAAAATTATTAATTCATATAGAATACTTATAGATCACTATTTAGAAATGCATATATATAGCAATAGTTAAATACTTTATTTTAAACATCGTACTATTCTGCCGTTGGACATTTCATAAACATTATTAGCATGTGCTGCTATGTTATGTGCATGAGTAACCATAACAATAGTAGTACCTTGTTTATTAATTGTTGAAAGTATTTCCATTAAAGTTTTTGTAGTTGCAGGATCTAAATCGCTTGTAGGTTCATCTGCTATCAAGCATTTACATCCATAAGCTAAAGCTCTCAATATAGCCACTTTTTTCATTTCTCCGCCTGACAAATTGGAAGCTTTAGAATACATTTTATCTTTAAGGGCAAATAATTCTATATTCTCTTTTGTTTGATTAATCTTTTCTTCTGTAATCTTATGTTTGAAAGCTAAAGGCATAAGAACATTATCTATAATACTAATAGTTGGTATAATAACAGGATATTGAAATATATAAGAAAAATATTCTCTTCTAAAACTAGCTAGAACATCTTCAGAGGCACCATTTAATTTATATGAATCATAATAAATTGTTCCGCTGCTTGGCTTAAGTATTCCGCCTACAATACTAAGCAATGTACTTTTGCCGCTTCCTGTATGACCTACAAAACTAATAAAATCTCCCTGATTAATGTCCAAACTAATATCTTCGCAGGCATTACATTGAGTAACACCTAAAGGGAAAGTCTTTGAAACATTGATTATTTTTATATTCATAGTGTTCCCCTCAAATCCTCATAAGGGTCTTTATATAAAAGCACAGAATTAGATATAAAAGCCCCTATCATAAATCCAACTATCAAAACTACATTAGCACATAATACTACAAATGCCCCATTAATAACATCAGAAACTTCTATTAAAGTAAGTATATACGATCTATATCTTAAATATAGTATAGACATCTCTATCGCACAAATAATGAATGATATTGTAGGATATAATAAACTTATAAGCATAGCCAATTTCTTTATGGCTAATTTTGTAGCTCCGAATATACGGAGTGTAGAAAACATCCTATTATTTTTAGAAAATATATATGAGCTGGATATTACAGAAAATAGTACACCAATTATTAACAATACAATCAGCAAAGCATATATAGAAAATTCTCTAAAAAATGGTATATTATCATTTAATAGTATTTCATATTTCCACATCAAACTAAATATAGAAGCTATTGTCATAAGCTGAGACAAAGCAATAAATATTATTATAGAAAATACAATACTTCCTTTTATAAGTTTAGAAGCATACCCAATTATAGAATTATACACAATAAAACCTTTACCTTTTAAATATATCTTTCCATTTATAAGTATCGATATTATATCACATTACTTAAATAATTCAAATTAGTTTATCTTAAATAAAACAATAGTAAAATCATCATCAGGCGACATATATGAAAGATATTCATAAAAATCTTTTTTTATTAATTCAATACATGACTCTGCTTTGGAATGTCTATTGTCATAAATTGCTTTTTTCAGTCTATTAATGCTGTAAAAATCATATTTATTTTTTGATCTTGATGCTTCTGTTAAACCATCTGTATAAAAAAACAATATATCGCCTTTATTTATATCAATAACTTCTTCTTCATAATATGCTTTAGGAAAAAGCCCTACTATTGTACCTCCTTTGCTGTATTCTATTACATCTTCTCCCTTACTTAATAAAAGCGGAGTATGAGATGCATTAGAATATGTTACTTTATAATTTAATAAATCTATTTCTGCCACTATCATAGTTAAATAATAATTTATAGGAAGAGTATTAATTAAAACACTATTTATTTCACTTATTATGGAGCTTACAGATTCAAAAGAATTAGCCAAATTCCTAAAAGTAGATTTAAGCATAGCTGTTACAATAGCAGCCTCTACCCCATGTCCGCTGATATCTGATATAATGAATAAAATTCTATCTTGATTTATATATACATAATCGAAAAAATCTCCTCCTATAACTTCAAGAGGCTTATAAAGATAGGCGGAAGATATCAAATTATTATTAGGCATCTTTTTAGGAAGCATAGATTCCTGAAGTTTTCTAGCTTTCTTCATGTCTTTTTTATATTGATTTTTTAGATTATTTAGTACATCATATCTTCCTAAAATATAACTGTTTTTTTCTTTTAAATCTATTATAGCTCTTTGATAATCATTTATTATCACGCTGTTAATTTTTGAAAATCTGTAAACTTTTCCATTTAATGACTGCTCTTCTATCTCTTTATAATCTCTAACAATATACAGCCTTAAAATATATTTATAAAATATAAGAGACGGTATAAAAAATAATATAAATAAAATAAATAATAATATAAAAATAAATTTATTTTGATAATGAATTATAGAAAATATATTAAGCAATATAAATAGTACTAAAAATACTATAGAAATAAATCTAAGAAAAATTAAAATACGTTCATCTTTCATAAAAGAGTTAATAAAAAACAATTATTACAAAATTGATATTTAGAAAAATAATTATATCAAAAAGATTATAGTTTGCAAATATTTTTTATAAAATAAATATCATATATATTGCAAAAATTAAACTTAATTTATACAATATCCATAATCAAAAAATATTATAAAGGAGTAGAGTATGAATAAATGTCCCGGTATATTATCCGCTCTAATGACACCTTTCACTAAAAGCGGAAAATTAGATGAAAAAGTGTTAAGAAAATATGTAAGACATAATATTGACCGTATGAAAGCAGATGGTTTATATGTAGGCGGTTCTACAGGAGAAGGACTTTTAATGTCTAAAGATGAAAGAATGGCAGTTTTTGAAATAACAAAAGAAGAATCTAATGGCAAAATTCCATTGATAGCTCATGTAGGAACATTGAATCTTAATGAAGCATGTGAAATGGCACAAAAGGCAGAAGAATTGGGATATGATTTAATATCAGCCGTTACTCCATACTACTATCCTTTTTCATTTGCAGATATAAGCAAATACTATAATACTATATTAAAATCTACAAGCAAAATTCCTCTTGTAATTTATTTTTTACCTAGTCTTTCAAATAACAGCATATCTTTAGATGATTTCGGAAAATTATTTGAAGATAAAAGAGTAATGGGAATCAAATATACTTCATCTGATTTATTCCTTTTAGAAAGATTAATACAAAAATTCCCAGATAAAATGATATGGGCTGGTTTTGATGAAATGTTATTAGCTTATGCATCTTACGGCTTAAGATCAGCAATAGGTTCAACATATAATATTCAAGCTCCATTAGCTAAAAAAGTTGTTCAGGCTATTGAAAATAAAGACTTATCTAAAGCATTAAAAATACAGCATGATATGAATGATATAATAAAAACATTATTAAATGTAGGAATATACCCTGCCCTTAAAGAATGCATAACATTTTATGATTCTTCAGCTGTTTCATACTGCAGAGCACCTATGGGTTCAAAACCATTTAGCAAAACAGAGAAAAAATTATTAAAAGACATGTTTGACAAATACTTATCTAAACTATAATTTTTTGATAATTATTTGTTCACGCGGACATTAAATAAAAATTATAAAGGATTTATTTATGATATTAAAACCAATAAAAAGCGAATTTAATCAAAGTTTCCATGATACTATATGGAAAGCAAAAAACTATGTAAGAGAACATTACGAAGAATTAAAAAAACTTTCTGTAGGAAAACATGCACTAGACAAAGAAATTTGCGAAGGTGCTTTCATTAATGTTATGGAGTATGATAATAAAGACAATCCTCCTTGGGAATCTCACTTAAAATACGTTGATGTTCAAATTATTTTTGAAGGTGCAGAAGATTTTATAATAGCAAATACTTCTACATTAAAACCAAAAAATTATGATGAAGCTTCAGATTACCATGATTGGGAAGGAGAAGGAACAGCCTGCTTAACTCTTACACCAGGAGATGTTTTAATACTTCTTCCTTATGATGCTCACAGAGTAGGACTTCCTCCAAAAACAGGAAAAACTCATGTTAAAAAAGCCATAATAAAAGTTCCTTATAAAGCTTAAATTAAATTTATAAAATAATAGTAATAATAGCCGGTGCATAAAAGCATCGGCTATTTTTATAAAAATAATTGACAAATCAAGAAATACATTGTATGCTATATATTATACAAACTAGTTTAATAACTTTTAAAAATTAATATTTATGAAAGTTCTATAATTTTAATATTTACTTATATAAATATTAAAACAGTAAATATAAATTTATAGTTTCCGAAAATGGATTCATAAAATAGCTGTTAATAAAACTTTTCATATAAAATAAAAAGCACTATGATAAATTTTATCATAGTGCTTTTTGTCATAATATATACAAATTATTTTGTATATTTTTCATTAACTTCATATTCTGTATGTAAGTAATGATGAGCTCTCTCTCCAAGAGGTTTTCCTAAGAATTCATCATAAAGTTTTTTAAGATTTTCATTTTCATGAGAACATCTATGTTTTACAGTATTTTTGTCTTCTTTATATAAACCTCCGGCTCTTTCGAGTCTAACTTCATCAGTAGGTCCATAAGGCTGACCGCCTCCTCCTACACATCCTCCAGGACATGCCATAACTTCCACAAAATGATATGGAGGATTTTCTCCTTTTTCTTTAGCAGCTCTTATTTCCTGCATTACAGGATCAACATTATGAAGTCCGTTTACAACTGCTACTTTTACTTCCTTATCCAATACTTTTACTGTAGCTCTTTTTACTCCGTCTAGTCCTCTAACATCTTCAAAGTCAAGACTGCTCATATTAGATCCGGATATTATATTATAAGCTGTTCTCAAAGCAGCTTCCATAACACCGCCTGAAGCTCCAAATATAGTACCAGCACCTGTATATTCACCTAATATATTATCTGCTTCTTCAGGTTCAATTCCCGCAATATCTATACCGTAGTGCTTAATCATTCTTGCAAACTCTCTAGTAGTAAGTACAACATCAACATCTTTATATCCGCTTGAATACATAGTTTCATTTTTTCTTATCTCATTTTTCTTAGCGGTACATGGCATTATTGATACATTGAAAATAGAGAAAGGATCAACATTAGCTTTGTCTGAATAATAAGTCTTAGCCATAGGTGCAAGCATCATATGAGGAGACTTAGCACTTGAAATATTTTCAATTAAGTCAGGATAATATTCCTCTGCATATTTAACCCAAGCAGGACAGCATGATGTAGTCATAATTGATGTACCATTGCTTTCTGTAAATCTTTTAACAAACTCATGTGCTTCTTCCATAATAGTCATATCAGCACCAAAATTTGTATCGAATATAGCATTGAATCCCATTAAACGCATAGCTGCATATATTTTTCCGGTAATATTTTCTCCAGGCTTAAGTCCGAAATATTCTCCTAAAGCAACCCTAACAGAAGGAGCCATCTGTACTGTAACATAAGTATTTTTATCATCTATAGCAGCCTGAACTTCCATAGTTTGATCTTTTTCATATATTGCAGCAACCGGACAGTGAGAAGCACATTGTCCGCAGTCAACACAAGGCGAATCTTTTAATGAAACAGCACTAGGAGCAAAATAGGTATCAAAACCTCTATTAACAAAACCTAATGCATGTACTTTCTGCATTTCCTGACAAACTACAACGCATCTTCCGCATTTAATACATTTTTCAGGATTAAGAACTATACTTCCTGCTGATTCATCTCTAGGATGATTTTGTTTTATATTATCATATTTAGAGTTTCTAACACCAAAATCTGCTGCTGCTGCCTGAAGCTCGCATTCTCCATTCCTAATACAATTTAAACAATCATTAGGATGTGCGGATAATACCAATTCCAATACACCTTTTCTTACTGTATTAATTTCAGCATCATGAGTTATTATATCCATTCCCTCTTCAACAACCATGGAACATGATCTAACATATTTATTTCCCTGATTAGCCAACTTTACAACACATATACCGCATGCTGAAGTAGGAGGAATATCAGGGTGATAGCATAATGACGGAATTTTTATACCCAATTTTTTAGCAGCCTTTAATATAGTAAGACCTTCTTCAACTTCTATAGATTTACCATTTATTCTTATTTTAACCATAATTTTATACTCCTTAAATACCAACCATACTATTAATTCTTTTTAGGAACAGGAGGGCTAAATATACCAGCTTTATACTCATCTTCAAAATGTTTTAATGTAGACATTACAGGGTTAGCTGCTGTAGAGCCTAAAGCACATAATGAAGCTTTTTTCATAGTTAAAGCAATATCTTTTAATTTTTGTATATCATCTTCTTTAGCTCTCTTCTTAGTAAATTTTTCTAAAATTTTAAGCATCTGCATTCCGCCTACTCTACAAGGCACACATTTTCCGCAGCTTTCATCAACACAGAATCCAAGATAAAACTTAGCAAAATCAACCATATTGTTATCTTCATCTATAACTATCATACCGCCTGAACCCATCATTGAACCTAAAGCAACCAAATTATCAAAGTCTATATGAGTTCCAAAAAGCTCCTCAGGTATTATACCTCCTGAAGGTCCTCCTGTCTGAACACCTTTTACAAATTTATCATTAGGTATTCCGCCTCCAATATCAAATACTATTTCTCTAATAGTTGTACCCATAGGAACTTCAACAAGTCCTGATACATTTATATTTCCTGTCAAAGCAAATACTTTTGTACCCTTTGATTTTTCTGTACCAATAGAAGCAAACCATTCTCCGCCTTTATTAATAATAGCTGTAATATTAGCAAATGTTTCAACATTATTAATAACGGTAGGTTTTTCAAATAAACCCTTAATTGCTGGGAAAGGAGGTCTAGGTCTAGGAGTTCCTCTATTTCCTTCAATAGAAGCTAATAATGCTGTTTCTTCTCCGCATACAAATGCACCTGCCCCAAGTCTTATATCCAAATCAAATGAGAAATTACTTCCCAATATATTATTTCCTAATAATCCGTAATCATAAGCCTGCTTTAACGCTATTTTTACTCTATCAACTGCAAGTCCGTATTCAGCCCTTATATATAAATATCCTTTACTAGCACCTATAGTATATCCTGCTATTGTCATTGCCTCTATAACAGAATGAGGATCCCCTTCTAATATACTTCTGTCCATGTATGCACCAGGGTCTCCTTCGTCAGCATTACATACAACATATTTCAAATCTGATTGTACAGACTTAGTAAAGCTCCATTTCTTCCATGTAGGGAATCCTGCTCCTCCCCTTCCTCTAAGTCCTGAAATTTCCAATTCTTTTACAACATCATCAGGAGTCATATCAAATAATACTTTTGAAAGTGCCTTATATCCATCATTGCCTATATATTCGTCTATATTTTCAGGATCTATAATACCGCAGTTTTTAAGTACAATTCTCTGCTGTTTTTGATAGAAGTTAATTTCTTTAGAAAAGTCCCTATGTTCTCTTTGTTCTTTGTAAAGTATTCTCAAAAGAAGTTCATTTTTTAATATATGTTTTTCTATAATATCTTTAGCATGTTCCGGCGTAACATGTGTATAGAACACTCTTCCAGGCATAATTTTAACAACAGGCCCCTGACTGCAGAAACCAAAACATCCTGTTTTTATTACAACAACTCTGTCAGCTATACCATTATTTGCTGCATGTTCTTTTAATAATCTTACTATTTCATCACTTTTATTGGATTCGCATGCTGTACCTCCGCAAACCAATATATGAAATTTGCCGTCTGATATATCTTCGCCGCCTTTTCTTACTTCTATTTCTTTGGCTTTAATCAATCTATGTTCTTCTAATTTTTGTCTGTCTAATTTTTCTGACATCTTCATAACCTCCGATTCTTATTGTTCCTTATCATCTTTTGCTGTTTTTATAAATTTATCTATATCTTCAACAACAACTCTTCCAGAAACTTCCTCATTAAATGTAAGAACAGGAGCTAATCCGCAGCAGCCTATACATCTAACCTCTTCTAATTTATATTTCCTATCTGCAGAATATTTTTGATCGCCTTTTAAATTCAGTTTTCTTTTAATTTCTTCAACAAGCGTACCGCCGCCTTTCAAATAGCAAGCCGTACCCATACAAACTGCTATATTATTTTCAGCAGGCGGTTCCATAGAAAAATAATTATAAAAAGTAAGTATCTCATAAATTCTAGCAAGCGGTATATCTATTTGCTCAGAAACATATTTAGCAACATTTCTAGGAACATAACCATAATGTTTCTGTATACCATGACAAATCATTATGAGATTTCCTTCTGAATTTTTCCATTCCTTTACTAAGGCTTTTACCTCATCGGCAATGTCTTCTTCTGTTAACAAAGAAACATCTTCACTCATTATTATTATCCCTCCATTTTTTATACAATAAATAAATTTAATTAAACTGACGTTTTCTAGTATAGGAAAAAACAAAACCAATTTCAATAAAAATATATTTCAATATAATATTTTTTTTATAATTAAGCACAATATTTATTCATTTTTGATACTTATTAGATTAATCTTTATATATTTATAATATTTCTTTTAATCTTGAAGAAAATTTTAAATTGAAAAATTATTGTTAAATTATATAACAATAAAAATGAGACAAACAATATATATAATGTTTTAAAAGTTTTAATAATTATTTTTTTATTGATAAAAAATATAGTATTAATATCAAAACTAAATTAACAAATATATTTTAATAATATAGTATAATATGTATAATATTTTTAATTTTTTCTGTTACCAGATGCATATTCAAGCATGTTTATATCTAAAATTTCTCTATGAGGTTTTAATAAAGAATTTTCATATCTGCATTTCCATTGCACATTTTCAAATATGCTTTGTATGGTATCGCCGCTTTTTATAATATCGCCTTTATCAAATATATAGGCAGCTATATTTAAAGCATGCGATATTACATCATTAACATTCAAATCATGGAAATGGTATTGTATATCCGGCAAACCTATAGCGTACATTCCTAAAGTATCTACTATGATATCATTAGAATTTTGAACGTTAAAAAGTCTTATATTAACACCTGAAAACAAAAATCTAAAATCTTTTGGATAACTATTATTAAGTATTTGTTCAGGCAAAAGGAGTTTTCCGCTTTGTTCATTATAAACAGCTATACAATTATCAAAAAGCTGCAATGCTGTATAAAGCCAATTATTGAGCAATGCTGTTCTATCCTTATAATCAAGTCCCGCAGCTAAAAAATCGCTAAGCATTATTTCATAGTTGCAGTTTTTTATAATCTCTTTTGGTTCCTTCACATCCCACATTTGACTATAATAATAATCGCTTATAGATGTATAATCAAATTCCATAGCATCAGGCATCAATACTTGAGCAGGTACTTCCTTATCATCCTTATATTTTACTTTTAAATCATTAATAGCAATACTGTATATACCTTTATCACCGGATACAACATCAATACTATCATAAAATTTTCTAATCTTCTGCTTTAATACTTCTATATTAGGCAAAGTAGGTTTATTCTCAAATAAAAGCTTATAAAAATAAACATGAGAGAAACTTGCTTCATCATTATTTTTATGAGGGCTTTTATGTTCTAAATTTTTATTTAATTCTTTATCATTACTCATAATAAAAACTCCTGCACAAAAATATTACTATATTTTAGAATAAAAGCAATTTTATTATTATTGTTTAACAGGCACTAAATATGTAAAGTCAAATTGCAAAGTTTGGTCATATCTAATACCTATTTCATTTTTTTCATTAAGGAATAAGCCATTAACAAAACCAAGCCCCAAAACGATGCCGTTATCAAATACAAAATCTTTCTTTATATTAAGTCCGAAATAGAAAGGAACCCTATAAAAAGGATCGCCTTCAACACTAATAAATTTATGTTTTTTATCTATATACCAGCCTGAAACAAATATTATAGGCTCTATTTCAAACCAAGTTTTTACAGGTATCGTTCCTCTTAAAAATATTCCATGTCCGAATTGTGTTACATTATTATCTCTATCTGTTATATTATAAGATGCCATATAAAGTAT
>NZ_CALXRN010000096.1 GCF_944390595.1 uncultured Brachyspira sp.
CAATAATCCTAAAGAGGCTTTTATCAAATTATTATACTTTATGTTTGAAGATAAAAAATACCCATTAGGAAAAGTTGAATCTTCAGCTGTTATAAAAGAAAATGCTGAAATATCTTCCAGCTGTTATATAGGAGATAATGTATATATTGGAAAAAATGCTAAAATAGGAAACGGCAGTATTATAGAAGCAGGAGCTTTTATAGGAGATGATGTTGCTATAGGTGAAAACTGCACTATATATTCAAATGTTTCTATACATGACAGATGCATAATAAAAAATAGAGTTATAATAGGATCATCAACTGTTATAGGAAATGACGGATTTGGTTTCTTTGAAGTTAATGGAAAGCAGATGAAAATACCTCAAAGAGGAAATGTTATTATAGAAGATGATGTAGAAATTGGAGCTAATGTTTGTATAGATAGAGCTACTTTAGGTTCTACTATAATTAGAGAAGGTGTAAAAATAGATAATCTAGTGCAAATAGCTCATAACTGCGATATAGGAGAACATTCAATAATAGTATCTCAAGTAGGAATAGCAGGAAGCAGCAAAATAGGACATCATTGTATATTAGGCGGACAGGCTGCTTTGGCTGATCATGTTACATTGGGAGATAGAGTAATATTTGGAGGGAGAACTGCTGTAATGTCTAATGTAAAGGTGCCTTCAAACTCTATAATGCTTGGTGCTCCAGGACAGAATATAGAAAGAGAAAAATTAAAAATGATAGCAGAACAAAAACTTCCTGAACTTATAAATTTGGTAGAAGAGCGATTTGGAGTAAAGATAAAAAGAGTAAAATAAATATAATAATAAACCTGCAGTATATACGCTGCGGGTTTATTTTTTTAAATAAAATATAGTATAAATATTATATTTTCCTGTTGTTATTTTTTATAATTAAATATATATTTAAATCTAATTAAAACAATATTAGATATTAGGGTTTAGATTATGAATAATAAAAAATTAGGACTTCAATTTAAAATTTTTGTATTATTAACAGTATCAATATTAGTAATGTTCATTGCAATAATAGGATATATGGTAAGCCATAACATAAGCACTTCAAAAGAAAAAGGGTTCGCTTCAACCGAATATATGGTTACAACTTATGCCAAAGATATAGAAAAAGAAATGATGTCATATATAACAATGATTCAGACAATATCATATTCATTAAAAAATGATATAGAAAGCGGCACTGTTACAAGAGAATCGCATGCTCTTGTTTTGGGTGATATGTTAAAAAGTAAACAAGGTTTATTTGCTATATATGAAATGTGGGAAAGCAATGCATTTGATGGAAGAGATAATGCATTTATTGATACTGATTACGGTTCTGAGATAGATGGAAGATACGGACCTGCTTTTTTTATGATGGCGGCACAGTATCTTATGATAAAGTTTATCAAGAAGAATTTGATGCAAACCCAAACTATTATACAATACCAAAAGAAACTAAAAAACTCTATATAAGCGATGTTGAAGTAGATGATACTTATGTAGGAGCAGATACTGTATTAACTGTAAGTGTAGTAGAACCTATATTAGATAATGCAAATAATTTTTTAGGAATGATAGGAGTTGACTTTTCAGCAGATAATTTAGTAAAAATAGTATCTGATATATCAACTAATGAAGGAATGGCCGGATACTTAATAAATCAATACGGAGTAATACTTGCTTCTACAAATTCTCAAAACATTGGAAAAGAAATTTCATCAATATATTCTGATAGAGCCAATGAAATAATAAGCAGTATAAAAAATGATAAAAAATATTCTTTTATAAACAAAATAGATAATCATAAAATATTTAATATTCTCATACCATTATCATCATTGAAAGACGATAATAATGCTATAGGATTATTAGTAAGTGTTCCAGAAATGGTCATAGTAAAAGAAAATATAAAAAATGCTATTGTAACTTCTGTTTTAGCTATAATAATACTTATAATATTTTTAATTCTTATAAACATATTGATAAAGAAAAGTTTAATAGATCCTATATTAAAAGTATTATTCATGTCTGAGAAGTTAAGCAGCGGAGATTTAAGCTCTTATGATAATAAAATATTAAATAATAGAAAAGATGAAATAGGTATGATATTCCATTCTTTGCAAAACACTCAAAACAGATTATCTAATATAATAAAGCAGATATTAGATTCAGCAAGTGCTATGGAAAATGCAAGCAAAAATGTTACAGCAGGAAGCATTGATTTATCAAATAGAACAGAAAAGCAAAGAGATGATTTAAAACTTATAAATGAAACTATGTCAAATACTTTAAAAGTAATTGATAAAACAACAAACGATATAATAAAAACTAATGATAAAATACAAATATTAACAAATTCAAGCGAACATTGCTACAATCTATCCAAAGAATCTATGGATTTAATGGATGACATTACTAAAGCAACTGCTGAAATCTCCAATATAACAAAAATGATAGATGATATAGCAATGCAGACAAATATACTTGCTCTTAATGCTTCTGTTGAGGCAGCACGTGCTGGAGAACAGGGAAAAGGTTTTGCTGTTGTAGCTTCTGAAGTTAGAAATCTTGCCCAAACTTCTCAGGAATCAGTAAAAAATATTACAAATATAGTTAACAATAGTATAGAAAAGATAAAAGAAGGAAATTTAAAAATAAAAGAAACTATGGATGCTTTGGAAGATATCACAAACAAAGCTAAAGAAAGCAGTTATATAGTAAGTCAGATGGTTGAATCTTCTACACAGCAGGATGCTTCCGCACGCGAGGTTCAAAGTGCTGTAAGCAGTGTTGATATTAGTGCTGAACAAAATACTAATTTAGTAAAAACAAATGCTGATATAGTAATTGATATGGAAAAAGAAACAGAAAAACTTGCTGATTTAATGAAATTCTTTCATTTTGGAAAATAGTTTATATTTTTTTACAAGAGTTTCTAATAACTATATTAGGCTGAAGTATTATATTAATATTATCTGTTATCCTTTCACTTATAATATTAAGTATGGATAAAACAGCATTTTTTCCCATTTCATAAACCTGAGAAGAAACTGTTGTTAATCCTATAATAGAAGAAAATGGAATATTATCATATCCTATTAAAGAAATGTCATTTGGTATAGATATATTATACTCTTCAGCAGCTTTTTTTATTCCAAAACACATAATATCGCATGCTGAAAATATTGCAGTATAATCCAATTTAGATTTTATAATTTCTTTCATCTGTATATAGCTTTCATCAAAATTGAAATTTGCCGGCTTATAATATTTGCTGTAATCAAAATCTATATTATTATCATTTAAGGCTTTCAAAAAACCAAGATACCTTTCCTTTTCTGTACTAACATCTGCATGGCCAGCCATATATACTATTTTTTTATGCCCAAGATCAATTAAATATTTTGAGGCATTATAAGCACCAAGTTCATTATCAGATCCTACATAATTTATTTTATCAAAATTTACTTTTCTATATAAAAACACTATAGGAACAGTAGAATCTTTAATTATGTTATTAAAATAATCTGTATCCCCTATTGACGGAATAATTATATATCCGGATACTCCAATATTAGTTATTTCTTTAAAATATTTATTTAATATATCTTTATTTTCCTTAAATTGAGATAATACTATATGATATCCGTATAAATTTGCCGTATTTTCTATACCCTCTATTATATTAGCAAAAAAAGGATTTGTTATATCTGGTATAATAACAGATATTATTTGTTTATTTTTAGAAGACTTTTTTATATTATAGCCATCAGAGTTTATAATTTTTTTAATTTTATTTTGTATTTTTTCATCTACACTGCTGTTTCCATTTAAAACTCTTGAAACGGTTGCTATTGATACATTTGCTTTTTTAGCTATATAGCTTAAAGTTATTTTTTTTTCACTCATAGATTATTTCATATAAAATTACTGTTATTAATATAATATATGACATGCAAATTGTCAATATATTTTTTTCATAAAATTTTCTGAAATTTTTCTGAAAAAAATTGACAATAAATTAATTTTAATTATACTATTATTTATATTAATACAAAATTATAAGGTGCATTAATGAAAAAAAATGGAATAATAAACAGCAGCATATCTCAAACCTTATCATATATGAGACATACAGATTTAATTTGTATATCAGATTTAGGTCTTCCTTGTCCAGATAATGTAAATAATATAGATATATCATTGAAATTTGGAGTACCATCTTTTATTGACGTATTAAAAGAAATTATAAATGATATGAAAATTGAGCGTATAATATTAGCTGAAGAAATTAAAACCAACAATCAATACATACATGAAGAAATTTTAAAAATTTTTAAAGACAAAGCAGATATTGAATATGTTAAGCATGATAATTTCAAGAAAAAAACTTCTGAATGCAAAGCTGTAATAAGAACAGGCGAAAATACTCCTTATGCAAATATCATATTACAATCTGCATGCATATTCTAATTATTTATTTTATAGGATTAATGAATATGAAAATAGAAATGAAAAATATTATGAAATATTTCGGTACTGTAAAGGTATTAAACAATGCAAGTTTTTCGTTAGATGATGGATAGATTCATGCTCTTATGGGAGAAAATGGTGCTGGTAAATCAACTTTAATGAAAGTTTTAACTGGAGTATATAATAAAGACGGCGGAGAAATATTGATAGACGGCAAAAGTATTTCTTTTAATCATCCAAAAGAAGCTGAAGAATATGGAATTGTTTTTATATATCAAGAGTTGAATAGTTTGCTTGATATGACTGTAGAAGAAAATATTTTTCTTGGAAAAGAAATATATACAAAATTTGGTATTTTAGATAAAAAGGCTATGGAAAAAAAAGTAAAAGAAACTTTATCTTCTTTAGGAATAACGTTAAACGCTGATGAGAAATTATCTGATTTATCTGTAGGTCAAAGACAAATGGTAGAAATAGCAAGGGCATTAATATCCGAAATTAAAGTTATAATAATGGATGAACCTACTGCCGCATTGACTAATAATGAAACAAAACATTTATTTAAAATTATCAATTCTCTAAAAGAAAAAGGAGTATCAATAATATATATATCTCATAGAATGGAAGAAATTTTTGAACTATGCGATAGAATAACAGTAATGAGAGACGGAGAATATGTAGGCATAAAAAATATAAAGGATACAAATATAAATGAAATTATCAATATGATGATAGGAAGAGACATAGGGGACAGATTCACAAAAACTGATAATAATAAAAAAGGCATAGCTTTAAATATAAAATCCATTACATCTGGAAATTATTTTAAAGACATATCTTTTAATGTAAGTTACGGAGAAATACTTGGAGTATACGGACTTATGGGTGCCGGAAGAACGGAAATAATGAAGACTATATTCGGAGTTTTGCCCTTAGACAGCGGAGAAATTGAATTAGAGAATAAAAAAGTAAAAATAAAAAACCCAAAAGAAGCAATTAAAAATGGCATAGGTTTTATTACAGAAGACAGAAAAGTAGAAGGACTTATGTTAAGTGAAACTATAAAAGATAACATATCTTTAAATAATTTTCCAAGAATAACAACAAATAATTTTATAATAAGTAAGGAAAAAGAAAGCTTTGTAAGTTCCTTTGCTGTAAGAGATTTTAATATTAAATGCAGCGGAGTAAATCATATATGTAATAACCTAAGCGGAGGAAATCAGCAAAAAGTAATATTCGCAAAATGGATATTGAGTAATCCTAAAATATTAATATTAGATGAGCCTACAAGAGGGGTTGATATAGCATCCAAAAAAGAAATTTATACAATGATGAATGATTTAGCCTCTAAAGGTATTGCTATGATTATGGTTTCATCAGAATTACCTGAAATAATAGGAATGAGCGATAGGGTTATGGTCATACATGAAGGAAAAGTAGCCGGATTTCTTAATAGAAGTGAAGCTACAGAAAAAAATATTATGATACTTGCAACTGGAGGCAAATTGTGAAAACTCAAAATAAATTAAAATATATACAGGATTATGGTTCATTTATAGCTTTAATATTATTAGTCATAGTTATAAGTGCCATAAGCCCTGATTTTAGAACTGTTAATAACTTTCTATCTTTACTCAGACAATCTGCCATTAACGGATTAATAGCATTCGGTATGACATGTATAATTCTTACAGGCGGCATAGATTTATCAGTAGGATCAATATTAGCTTTAACTAGTATAATATGTGCTCATACAATTAAATTGGGATTACCTGCCCCATTAGCTATGATAACTGCTTTGATATTCGGAATAATATTAGGTACTATAAGCGGATTGATGGTTACAAAATCAAGATTACAGCCATTCATTGCTACATTAATAACAATGACTGGATATAGAGGCTTGACTATGATAATAAGCGGAGGAAAACCTATATCAAGACTTGGAAATAATGTAATTCTCAATCAAATAGGTAAAGGATCATTTTTAGGAATTCCAATACCTGTATGGATATTATTAATATTTTTTGCTTTATTTTTGTTTATATTGAAAAAAACTGTGTTGGGAAGAGAAATTTATGCTACTGGAAGTAATGCAAAAGCAGCTGAACTAGCTGGTATAAATATAAATAAAATCAAATTAATGGTATATGCAGTATCAGGGTTTATGTCTGCATTATCAGGATTAATATTAGTTTCAAGGTTAGGATCTGCTCAGCCTACTTTAGGAAGTGGTTACGAATTGGATGCAATAGCTGCAGTTGCATTAGGCGGAACTAGTATGACAGGAGGAAGAGGAAAGATTACAGGTACTTTAATAGGCATACTAATAATTGCTGTATTAAATAACGGGTTAAATATTATAGGTGTATCATCATATTATCAAGATGTTGTTAAAGCATTAGTAATTTTCTTAGCAGTTGTTTCTGATAGAAATAGATAAATAAAAATATAAATTAATTTTTAAGGAGAAAATCATGAAAAAAATTATTCTTATACTTTCATTATTATCAGTATTTATTTTTTCCTGCAGTTCCGGAGAAAACAATACTAATACAAATAAAGAAGGCAGTATAACTGTAGGGTTATCTGTATCTACTTTAAACAATCCTTTCTTTGTAACTCTTTCTGAAGGAGCAAAGGCCAAAGCAGAAGAACTTAATATAAATTTAAGTGTTGTTAATGCTTCTGATGATACTGCTAAGCAAGCAAGCGATATAGAGGATTTAATATCTAAAAATGTGCAAGTTATAATAGTTAATCCTGTAGATTCTGATGCTGTAGCTCCGGCTGTTGAAAGTGCAATAGCTGCTAATATACCTGTTATAGCATTGGATAGAATTGTAAATGGAGTAGAAGTTACTACTCAAATATCATCTGATAATGTTGCAGGTGCAAAAATGGCAGGCGAATATTTAATAGAATTAGTAGGAGAAAATTCAAAAGTTGCTGAACTTATAGGAATACCTGGAGCTTCTGCCACTATAGACAGAGGTAAAGGTTTCCATGAGGCTACTGATAATAAATTGAATATAGTAGTAAGCCAAACAGCCAATTTCAACAGAGCAGAAGGTTTAACAGTTATGGAAAATATACTGCAGGCTAATCCTGATATAAAAGGTGTATTTGCTCATAATGATGAAATGGCTTTAGGGGCATTAGAAGCTATACAAGCTGCAGGAAAAGATATATCTATTGTTGGTTTTGATGCAACTGATGATGCTGTTTTAGCAATTAAAGAAGGTTCAATGAAAGCTACTGTAGCTCAGAAGCCTGATTTAATGGGAGCTATAGCTGTAGAAACTGCTTTAAAAATAATAAATGGTGAAACAGTTGAAAAATCTATACCTGTAGAAGTTTCTCTAATAAACCAATAAAATAATATAAAAGCGGTAATTTGTGTATATATTACCGCTTTGCTTTAATAAAATAATTTCAGAGTTTAAGATATGAGTAAGAAAATTTTAGTAATAGGAAGCATAAATAAAGATTTAGTAATAACAACTCACCGCTTTGCCAAAGAAGGAGAAACAATACTTGGCAATGATTTTTCTACAAGCAATGGAGGAAAGGGGGCAAATCAGGCATCTGCTATAGGAAAACTTGGAGGAGATGTAAGTATTTTAGGTGCTGTTGGAAATGATAGTTTCGGAAAAGATTTATCTCAAGCATTATCTTCAAACAATGTAAATATAGATAATTTAATAATTAAAGATAATGTATCAACAGGAATAGCAGTTATTACGGTAACAGAAAGCGGTGCTAATCATATTATAGTAGCACAAGGGGCTAATGCTTTAATAACTAAAGATGACATAAAAGAAGATTTATTAAAACATTATGATATTATTGTTATGCAGCTTGAAATACCTTTAGAAATTGCAAAATATGCTGCCGGCATTGCCAAAAAATTAGGTAAAACTGTAGTATTAAATACTTCGCCTGCTGTTAAACTTGACAGAGATTTTTTAAGCTATATTGATATATTAATAGCTAATGAAACAGAAATAGATATTATAGGCGGTATAAATCATCTTTTTGAATGCGGAGTAAAAAACATAATATTAACTTTGGGAGCTAATGGATGCGATTTTATTATAAAAAATAACAATCAAATTGAAACCAAACATTTTGATGCTTATAAAGTTAATGTTATAGATACTACTGCTGCAGGCGATAGTTTTTTAGGCGGCGTTGTAAGAATGACAGCAGACAATAAAACAATGGAAGAAGCTATTGATTTTGCTACAAAAGTTTCTAATATAACAGTTACTAGAAAAGGAGCAATAGATTCCATACCTTTTTATGATGAAGTTATTAATAAAAAATGGTAAAAAATTAATTAAGCACTTGACTTTTTTTATGATTATAGTATAATAATAATCACTTCGCTGGTGTAGCTCAATTGGCAGAGCAGCTGATTTGTAATCAGCCGGTTGCGGGTTCAAGTCCCATCACCAGCTCATTTCTTTTATAAATCCAATCACTTATTATTTACTAATAATTAATTCCATTTATTCGATAATATAATTATAGGATTAAGATATGGTCAAATTCAAAGATTTAATTAATAAAAAAGGTTATTTTGTAATAGCAGAAGCAGGATGCAACCATGAAGGCGATTTAAATATGGCAATAAAAATGGTTAATGAAGCTGCTAAAGCTGGAGCAGACGCTATTAAATTTCAAAGCTTTACGCAAAAAACTTTATTCGCTTCAAAAGAATATACTAAAATTCTAAAGTTAGATGAAAATGCTCTTGAAGGGGTTGATAATATAGTATTCAAAAAAGAATGGTATGAAATATTAATAAAAGAAGCTAAAAAAAATAATATAATGTTTATAACAACTCCTTTTTCTATTGAAGCTGTTGATGATATTAATAAGTATAATATTCCTATAATAAAAATAGCATCATGCGATATTGATAATTATCCCCTTTTAAATGCTGTAGCAAAAACCAAAAAACCTGTGATACTTTCGACCGGATTGGCTTTAAATAAAGATATAAGAGAAGCTTTAAAAATACTGCATAATAATGAAGTGGCACTTTTACATTGTTCTGTAGAATATCCTACACCTATAAAAAATGCCAGATTAAACAGAATACATATAATGAAAAATTTATTCAAAAAAAATATAATAGGATATTCCGACCATACTATAGGAATAGAAGCTCCTATCATAGCAGTTAGTTTAGGAGCAAAAATAATAGAAAAACATTTTACAGTTACACCTGAAAAAACAACAGGAGATCATATTATAAGTTTAGATATGATTGGAATGAGTAATTTAATAAAATCTCTTAATGATACTGTTCTTATGCTTGGAGGAAATGAAGCCTTAAAAAAAGAGCATATTTTAAGCAAACAGGAAAAAAAAGAACTTGTATATGCCAAAAGAGGAATATATCTTAATCATTCAATGCTTAAAGGTGAAATCATAAAAGAAAAAGATTTAATAGCATTAAGACCTTGTGTAGGAATACCTGCCAAAAATTATAAAAAAATTATAGGCAAAGTTTTAAAAGTTGATAAAAAGTCGTATACTGCTTTAAGTATGAAAGATTTAAAAAAATAAATAATATATTTACTTTGCATAAAAGGCTGCAGATTTTTTGATGATATTACTTGTATTATAAATAGAAAAAAATTATAATATTTATCATTAAATAATCTGAGAGGTAAAACTATATGCAAGGTTTTATATTTAACTGTCCGACAAAAGTAATATTCGGAAAAGATACCGAAAAAAAAATTGCTGAAGAAATAAAAAATTATAATGGTAAAAGAGTATTTATAGTATATGGTTCTAAAAGTGTAAAAGAAAGCGGCCTATTAGATAAAATAGAAAATATAATAAAAAATGAACAAATAGAATATGAGTTATTCGGCGGAGTTCGTGCCAACCCTACCCTATCCTATGCCAGAGAAGGTGTCAAAAAAGCAATAGATTTTAAAGCAGACTTTGTAATCGGTTTAGGCGGAGGCAGTGTTATTGATACTGCTAAAGCTATAGCACATGGAGCCGGAAATGCAGGTACTGATATATGGGATTTTTGGACTGGAGTAAAAAAATTAGAAAAAAGCCTTCCTATAGGATGCATACTTACAATATCAGCTGCTGGAAGTGAAACAAGTTCTGCTGCTGTACTTACAAATGAAGATAATCTTGATAAAAGAGGTTTTCATTCAGATTTTAACCGTCCTAAATTTGCCATAATGAATCCTTGTCTTACATTCAGTCTTCCTTATTATCAAGTAGCATGCGGTATAGTAGATATGATTATGCATACACTAGACAGATATTTCGGAGACAGTGAAGGCGGTAATAATGAAACAACAGATGCTATTGCTGAGGCTATTTTAAGAACTATAATAAAAAATGGTTTAATAGCTATGAAAGATAAAACTAATTATGATGCTATGAGCGAGCTTATGTGGTGCGGAAGTTTATCGCATAACACTTTAACAGGATTGGGACTTACATCTGATTTTATAGCCCATAAATTCGGACATGAATTAAGTGCCAAATTTGATGCTGCACATGGAGCAAGTTTATCTGTAATGTGGGGGTCTTGGGCTAAATACTGCTATAAAGATAAAAAAGAAAGATTCATTCAATATTCAAAAAATGTTTGGGGTATTGATGATGATACAGGGTTAAAAGGAATAGAAAAAACTATAGAATATTTCAAGCAAATAAATATGCCTACTAATTTTACAGAATTAGGAATAGGAGTTCAAAGCGAAGAAGTTTTACAAGATTTAACAAGAAGATGCATAAAAGATGGAAAACTTGAGTTTAAACATTTCAGAGCTTTAAATAAAGAAGATGTTTATAATATTTTTAAGATGTCTAATGTTTAATGATTTTATATATAACAAATAAAGATTATAAATTAGCTAAAAAATATAATACTTTAGAAATAAAAGATAAAGAAAATAATATAAAAACCATACCTATAGAAAAAATTAATAAAATCATTGTTTATGGAAAAAAAGCTATAAGCTCTCAGCTAATATTCCAACTTCTCAAAAAAAATATTTCTATGGTATGGTTTTCTAAATATGGCAATTTTTTAGGAGTATTAAATTCTAATAAAAAAGTAAAAATAAATTTATTAAAAAAACAATTTATCTTAAATAAAGATTATAATTTTTGTCTGCATATTTCAAAAATCTTTATCACATCTAAAATAAAAAATTGCAGAATGTTGCTTTATAAATATAATAGAAAAAATAATAATGAATTTGTTGAAAAAAGTATAAAAGTATTAAATTCATATATAAATAAGATTAATATTTCAGATAATATCGAAAGTATAATGGGATATGAAGGCAATAGTGCAAAAATATATTTTAAATGTCTTAATTATTTTTTGCCTGAAGATTTTAACTTTCAAAATAGAAATAAAAAACCACCTAAAGATCCTTTTAATTCTCTTCTTAGTTTCGGCTATACACTTTTATTTTATGAAATATATAATAATTTAGAATATTTTGCCCTTAATACTCATATAGGATTTATGCATAAATTAAGAAATGATCATCCTTCTTTAGTAAGTGATTTAATGGAAGAATTTAGAAGTCCGATTATAGATAGTATTATCATTGCAGCAGTAAGAAAAAAAATTTTTATAAAAGATGATTTTGAATATTCTTCTAAAAATCATGGTGTATATTTAAAAAATAAATCTGTACGAAAATTAATAAAAATTTTTGAAGATAAAATGAACAGCAGATATAATAAAAAAACATTTAGAGAAATATTATTACATCAGTCTTACTCTTTGTATAAATCAATAAAAGAAAAAAATCCTGAACTTTATAAAGGTTTTATAATAAGGTAGTAAAATTATGAAAAAAGAATATAATATTTTGGTAATATATGATATATCAAATGACAAAATTAGAAATAAAATTTTTCATATATTATCAGGCTATGGACATAACATACAAAAATCTTCATTTTTATGCCTATTAAATAACAGACTTTATAAAAAGATGCTTTTTGATTTATCCAAAATAAAAATAGATGAAAATGATTCAATTATAAGTTACAAGATGTATAATTTTAAAAGAAATGTAATAGGTAAAAAACATGATATACTTGATAGAAATTATTTAATTTTATGAAATAGTTGAAAAGTAGTGTAAAATGTACTATAATATATGCATCAGTTCTTTGACATATCTATTTCGCACGAGAGGGCAATTTTTTGTAAATTACATAGAAAATAGTTTGATAATTACATATACGAGCGAAAGTAAAACAGATTTACAAATAGAATTGATAATTACATAATGAGTTTAAAAACATATAAAAGAAGAAACTAGTTTAAAAATCTCGTATTGTAAATAAAAATTACTAATTTTTTACAAAAATTTTAAGAAAAAATTACGGGTTTTTAAACTCATTCCCCGTAAGGGGACGAAAACAATATGATTCACTAAATCATCCACGAAATCATAATCGATAGTTTTTAAACTCATTCCCCGTAAGGGGACGAAAACATTTCATCTTTGGAATCTTTTTCAGAAACCATATTTATATCGTTTTTAAACTCATTCCCCGTAAGGGGACGAAAACTATGAATTGGACAAATCGAACTAAATCAGAACCTTGATTTAAGTTTTTAAACTCATTCCCCGTAAGGGGACGAAAACTATAATTATAACATTATTGTTTTCCATTTTTAATTCTCCTTGTTTTTAAACTCATTCCCCGTAAGGGGACGAAAACTTGACTCCTATTACGAACTCATCAAATTCTTTTTTTAAATTTGTTTTTAAACTCATTCCCCGTAAGGGGACGAAAACTATAATTCTATTTTTTTAAAACATATTATCTAATTCACTTGTTTTTAAACTCATTCCCCGTAAGGGGACGAAAACTTAAAAATATTGAATGATGGAATTAGAGCCATTTTAAAAATGTTTTTAAACTCATTCCCCGTAAGGGGACGAAAACTCGAAAGAATTTTCCACTATCACTTTAACCTTTTTATCAAGACTGTTTTTAAACTCATTCCCCGTAAGGGGACGAAAACTTTTCATAGCTTTGGAAGGTACTTCTTGATATTCAAAAGAGTTTTTAAACTCATTCCCTGCGAAGCACTCCGGGACGGAGCTGTAAAGGGGACGAAAACTGGCATATTTGCTCCTCTCTTTGTTTTTTTATTTTTTACAATGTTTTTAAACTCATTCCCCGTAATGGGACGAAAACCTTTAAAAATGCTAAATATTCTTTACTAGCTTCTTCAACGTGTTTTTAAACTCATTCCCTGCGAAGCACTACGGAACGGAGCTGAAAGGGGACGAAAACCATAGTAATGATCTCCTTTTCTAGTTGTTGTATATTGATAGTTTTTAAACTCATTCCCCGCGTAAGCGTCCCGAAGGGAAAGAAGCACTCCGGTACGGAGCTGAAAGGGGACGAAAACTAATAACAATCAATAGATGTTTATTTTACTTTAGTTTTTGCCAGTTTTTAAACTCATTCCCTACGAAGTACACCTTTAGGTGCAGACCCGCAGGGCAGCTTCGCTGAGGGGACGAAAACTTTCATGTATAAATTTTGTGTACTCTGGATAGAGATAATATGTTTTTAAACTCATTCCCCGCGTAAGCGTCCGTAAGGAAGGAGCGAAGCGGAGTACACCTTTAGGTGCAAACCCGCAGGGCAGCTTCGCTGACCAAGTAGGTGCTACGCCTACGGCTTCGCTGCACGCTGTGCGCCTTCGGCGGGGACGAAAACTTTTGATGAAATATAGAAAAGGAGAATAACCATGGAAATTAAAACTAAAGAATTTTTTATAATGGTTAAGAAGTTGAGAAACCATTATAAAAAAATTTGTAAAAATTTAAAATTAAAATATGATGAAAAATCTTATACAAATTCTGGACTTACTTTTGATGAATGTTCTTATGAAGAAATAAAAGAATTATTGGATGAAATCGATGATGTTAATACAAATAGCAATGATATTAAGTTTACAGAAATTGGTATTGATATAACAAATTTATTGAAAGGAAATTATTAAATTACTGTTTTTAACCTCATTCTCCGATAACCACAAGGGTGCTTCGCCTACGGCTTCGCTGCACGCTGTGTGCCTTCGGCACCAAGTAGGTGCTTCGCCTACGGCTTCGCTGCACTCTGTGCGCCTTCGGCGGGGACGAAAACGTTCAAATAAATCTTTTATCTCCTCTGAATCAAAAGGATCAGTTTTTAAACTCATTCCCCGCGTAAGCGTCCCGAAGGGAAAGAAGCACTCCGGTACGGAGCTGTAAAGGGGACGAAAACGATGCGATAAAGTCGACAAGTTTTATAAATCCTAAAAGTAGGGTTCGTTTTTAAACTCATTCCCGCTTACTGTCTTTAAGGCAGTTTGAGGGACAAAATACAATTCTAGGATTGACACATGACAAATAATATTATATGGTTTAAAAAGGGATAGAAACTATTAAAAGGGACATATCATGAAAACAAAAGAAGAATTAGTAGAATTTCTAAATAAGAAAATTAATAATAATCAAAATCTTGAAGAAGCTCATAATTATATTTTCATTAAAGCATATTTAGAAGATATGATTGAAAAAGAGGTAGAAAATAAGAATCAAAAGTAATGCAATAATGATTATGCATAAAAAATTTTATTAATTAAAATGTTTTTAATTGATTGATAATTACTCTTATTACATTAAGAGGGCTTTTAATGCCCTCTTGAAAATATTATATTTAAAAAACTTCTCCATAAAAATCTAAATTATCAAATTTTATCTCATCGCTGTATAAAGGATTGCTTGGATAAATTCCTATAGAATTATATAATGTTTTACTGCCCACAAGTAATGATAAAATAGATATTATCTGCGGTGTGGATGATACCATATTAACATATAATTCGCCTTCTATATTCTTTGTACTTGTATTTATTTCTTCAATATATTCTTTCATCTTATTATATACCACTCTAGGATTAGTTGGATCTTCTATTTTTGTATATATTCCAACAACATTGCTATTAGAAATTTCTTTATATCTTTCAAGCATATTCAAATCATTTACATTATTTTCCAAACCAGCAGTTATAAATACATAAACATTTTCAAAATTATACTTATGCAGTATCTGTTCTATAGCTCCATTATACTCTTTTCTCTCATGTGTTTTAATATCAGTTACACCTATAAATGTTAATAAATTTCTTTTCATAATATACTCCTTAATTTTATTTTTTATAATACTTTAGTTATATTTATTATAACGGAATCTAAACCCGCTAATTAATTAAATATTACTTTAGAATTTTTATAAATTTCATCGAGTATTGAAACTCTCTTGCAATATTTATGCATACCAACTACATATAATTTACTCTTAGTTCTTGACACAGCAACATTAAGCCTCTTTATATCAGAAAAAAATCTAACAGAACCTGTATTTCTAGTAACGCTAAAATATACTATATCGGCTTCCTTGCCCTGAAAAGCATCTATCGTATCTATTTCAATATTTAAATGCTTTAATTTATCATTATTTTTTATTTTTCTTTTAAGTTCTAATTTTTGTCTTTTATAAGGTGTAATTACAGCCACAGAAACATTGCTTTCCAAGTTCAAACTTTCAATACTATTATTTATTATATCTGCTTCTATAGTATTATATAATTCCTTTGAAGTATTTGAATCCGGGAATAATTTATTTGTATTATAATCAAGCCAATATATACTGTCATCTTTAGTGTAATCAGTTCCATTTTTTAATTCTCCATTATAAAAATATTTGCTTACCAAATCACCAATACCAGCCTCCATTCTATACTGTACGTCAAGCATCCCAAACATAGTATTTTTATCAACATTAGCAAAAAGTTTATCAACTATAGAATTTGATACAAGCTCATCTTGCAAATTAATATCTATTTCCTTCATAGTTTCTATCTCCTGTCTGCAAAATACAGGAGGAAGCTGTTTAGGGTCTCCAACTAATATTACCTTTCTAGCAAATGATGCAGGTATCAAAATTTCAGGCAATGTATTTTTAGAAACTTCATCAATAATAATTAAGTCATAGGGAGAATCCAATTCTTCTATTTTAAATCTTGCCATTTGATTGCATGTAACTCCGACTATACTTGCATTATCACAAATATATTTATGATTCCTTTTTTTATTTTTTATATTTTCTTCAAATTCAGCAAATAATTCATCACAAAAGTTTTTATCATAATTAGACATAATATTTTTCTTCCAATGTTCTATATAATTATCAAAGCATATATTATAAACTTCATTATCCTCACTATTTTTAAAATTCTCATATCGCATAATAGAATAATATAAATTTCTTTTTTGAGTTTCAAATAAAAGTCTCTCTATGGCATTATCAACTGCTATATGAGTTTCCGAACATATAGCTATCTTAGATTTATTATTCATTTTCATAGTTTGAAGTATTATCTCAACAATTGCAGTAGTTTTACCAGTACCAGGAGGGCCCATTAAACAAAATAAATTTTTACTGTTTACAGCTTTTTCTATAATATTAAATACATCGCTTCCTTTTTTATATATATTCTGTATAGGATTAAGTTTAATATAGTTTTTAGCATTATTAGAGCTTTTAACATTATTATCATAATTCATTTTTAAAGTTTCAAAAAGTTTTGCAGACATAAAAATACCTGATTCTATTTTTTCTATAGTATCTATTTGCCTCAAATATTTTAAAGCTTCATTGCCTTCCATATTCTCTGATAATATAGATAAATAATTTTTATATTTTGATAAATACTCTAAAAATGTCATATATAATACCCCTTTTAACAAACTGTTATATTTTTTAAATCAAGTATCTTTATCATACTTTTATTTGTAAGGTTATTTTTTATAAGTTTTCGTTTATCCTCTTTATTCAAAGAATTTATATCACTGTCTTCAATATTTAAATAAAAATACTCCCCATCAAAATCTCTATTAAGATATATACCGCCTATTCCATTTATTTTCTTTATACACAATAAATCAGCATTCAAAAGATAATCTATATGATGAATTAAAGTTTCTCTATAAAATAGTTTTAATATTTTAAATATATCCTTTGGTCTATTATAATTATTTTTTATTGTAAAAATTATCATTCTATTGATTCCAGATATATATTTATTTTTAACTTTTATTTTATATTTCATATAATATTACTCCTTTTCTATTAGTGAGTTTTTATCTTTATAATAAGTTATGCCCATCTCATTAATTTTTTTCAAAGTAATAATAGATTTTGAATAAAGTTCTTTAATACATTTTTTTCTCTCCTTTATTAAAAATTTAGCTGTATCATAATAGTAACTGCACTTTTTATTGGCATCATCAAAAATACTTTTATCACTCTTATATTTATCCCATAATATTGTCTCTTGTTCTTTAAGACTATCAAAATTATATATATTCTCTCTTCTCTTACATCTCTCTTTTAAAGAATCACTAAATTTTTGAGCTTTATCAAATGAAAGCCTTTTTATATCAATAAGTTTATCTCTATTAGAAACTAATCTATCGTATTCAGGAAGAACATCATTATAAGATAGCTCTCTATTATATATATCATAATATTTATTCTGAAGCTCAACATATTTCTTATAACAATCAGATGCTTTATTTTTTATTTTTTCTATATTGCTATTTATATTCTCTATATTCTTAAATAAGAAATCTATTTTTTCAGGTACTGATTTAATATATTTTTTTATCACTAAAATATCATTATAATTTATTGCATCTCTATCACATAATTCTATAAGCATATTAATATTTTCTGCATTATCTTCAGTTATTATTCCTTTTAATTCTTCAACACATTTTATATTTTTATCATTGCAGTTATTAAACCATTTTAATCTATCATTTTTCTTGTAATATGAATTGAACACTTTTAAAATTTTCTCTGCCTCTATTTTACTTTTTCTTAAAATATTTATTTCTCTTCTAATATTACCAATCTTTGATACTAAAACCTTAATTTGCAAATCAAAATCTATCATATCAAATACAACATCATAAGATTTTTCAATTATATTGGAAACATCTTTTAAATCATCTTTAACAATTAAATAAAAGTTATTTTCTATATTTAATTTCAAATCTGATAAATAATTAAATAAATCATTAAGGTTTTTATCACAATTTTCTTTAAAATTCTTCACTCTGTTAATTGCTGCAGCTCTATAGTTTTCAATATCTGCTATTTTTAATTTAAGTTTTTCTCTCTGCTTCTCTAATTTTTTCTTACATATTAAATTCATAAAGAATCCTAAAATCATGATTATTCCTCCTTAAAATTATAAAATACCGTCTTCAATTAACAATTCATAGAAAGCATCTTCATTTGAATTAATACTCTCTGCAAATTTCTTAGAAGCTAAATGAACTATTGCACCTATAATAGTTTCTTTATTTTCTAAATTAGAATTTTCCAATATATTTATCAAATTGTCTATTTCATCATAAAATAATTGATCTCTATTTTCTATCTCATCTAATAAAGCATTTCTATCATCTATCTCTTTAAGTTCATTAAAATACTTCTTCTCTTTCAAAGCAAATATATTCCTTTTCGCATTTAAAGATTTCATCAAATCATTATGAAGCTCAATCACATCATTTTGAAACATATGACTTATATCTGTATAAAATGCCTCTTTCATATTATTTTCTATAATAGCAGCTCTTTCTTTAATCTTATCAATTGCTTTTCTTTCTTCTTCATCTATTAATCTATACTCTTTATCTAAACTAGCAGATATATATTTAAGTTCATCTCTTCTCATACCATATTCGCTTATTTGAGAAAATACACCTCCTATAATTGTAATCATATTTCTTAAACTAAATTCCCAATCTCTTTGTGTGCCTATATTATCAACCAATCTGTATAAATTTTTGTCTTTTTTAAACTCCGCATAAGCATTCTCAATATCTCTTTTTGCTATTTCAATACCCGCTTTACTATCTGATGTTATGATCCAAGAAGTAGCCAAACCAAAAGCTAATCCTCCAAGTACAGAACCTACTATTGTTGATATAGTTCCCAAAGTAGCTGCTGCCGCTGCACTCATAGTCATATTGGCTGTTACTAACGAAGCAATTGAACCGGCTAAAGATGAGCCTGCTGCTGCTCCTAATGAAGTCATAGTTGTTTCAGTAATATTTTTAGATACCTCACCCATCAGTTCTATACTATCAATTTTACCTAATGCAAATCTATATAAACTTTTTAATGTATCTATGGCAACAACTGCAACACCAGCACCTACATAAGGATTTGAAAGTACAGAAGAACCTATATTTTTTCCTAAATAGTGAAGACTAACAGCAAGTGCACTTTTAGAAGCACCATCTACACCGGCACCAGCAACATTTAAAAATCCTTGTATAAACTCTTCCTCTGTTAAATCTCCTCCATTATTAATAAACTTCATTATTTCTCCAAATAAAGCACCTCCTGCTGCAAAAGCTCCTCCCATTAATGCAGCTTTTCCTAATTGATTATGAAACTGTATTTTTCTTTTTTCATCTGCATGTTTATATTCTATTTTTTCTCCTTTTCTTGCTTTATCTGTAAGTTCTATTGATTCATCTCTGGTTAATGGATCGCTGTTCACTTTACCATCTTCACTTGAAATTCTATTGTATGTATTTTCACTTGTATGTGTATAATCCTTATTATTTGTATTAGTTTTGTTTGATGATTTTGTTATTATATCTTCAACTTGATCTGCAGGAGCTACCTTCTTTCCATCTGAATATTTAGGATTTGAAAGAGAATCAATATTAGAATTAGGATTATCTTCATATTTTAATTGATAATCTATTGTATCATTACCATCAGTAACTTTTATATCAGTTGTCGGATCTCCATATTTAGTTCTTTCTGCATAAGTTTGATTCTCTCTGCCCTGAGCTGCTGAATCTATATTGTATGTTATTTCATGATGTGTTTCTGCAACATTTCCTTGTTCATTGTATATATTTGTATTCTTTAATTCACCATCTTTCCTTCTAACAGTATCTTTTATTGCTGTATCATAATTATATATTCTATCATCTAAAGTTTCACGTTTTATGCTGTACTGCTCATTATTAGAATTGGCAATAGAATTTGAATATTTATTATTTTCATACATTTCCATATCATCAAATCTTCTATGATTCCAATTTGAATGTAAATTCTCAAAACCTGTTTTTATAAATTTTTTATAATTTTTCATAATATAACCTCCAAAAATTTAACTCTATAATCTATAAAAATTACCATCTTTTTATTATGGAAGAAACCGCTTTTGATATAATTATAATTATTGTAATATTTATTTTCATAATACACCCCCAATTTAAATTACTCTCTTCAAAACTGACTTAACTATTATACTTACACATAATGGTACTAAAGTAATAACTATTTTTCTAAACATATAAAAACTCCTTATGTACCTACATGTACTAAACCACATAGGCACAGACACTAACCTATTAAGATTTTTTATTAACAACTTCCTTCAATACTTTTTCTGCAACTACACTTACTACTACTGGAACCAAAGCTAAAACTATTTTTTTCATCATAATTAAACTCCTTAAAATTAACCTTTACGTGCCTACATGTACTAAACCACATAGACACAGACGCTAACCTATTAAGATTTTTTATTAACAACTTCTTTCAATACTTTCTCTGCAACTATACTTACTACTACTGGAACCAAAGCTAAAACTATTTTTTTCATCATAATTAAACTCCTTAAAATTAACCTTTACGTGCCTACATGTACTAAACCACATAGGCACAGACACTAACCTATTAAGATTTTTTATTAACAACTTCTTTCAACACTTTCTCTGCAACCACACTTACTACTACTGGCAATAAACTTATAATAACTTTTTTCCACATATACATATCTCCTTAATTATTCTTCTTACTCTCTTTATTCTTAAGATACTCTTCTAATACCTCTGCTGCTACTTTAATTA
>NZ_CALXRN010000097.1 GCF_944390595.1 uncultured Brachyspira sp.
AATATAGAGAGTACCTCCGAGACGCAAAGCCCCTGTCATTCCAGTATACATCTTATACGGAAAAGAATAAAGAAATGCCGATAATACCGACATAAAAATAAATGTAAAAATAAACTTTCTCATAGTATTACATCTTCTACATATCTATAATATAATAAATATGTATACTAATATAATATATTATCTAAAAAATATCAATAAATAAATATTAATAATATGCTTTATAAATTTAGTCCAAAATTTGACTTATAAATTGTATATGATATAATATATGCCAAGTTCATCGGAGGACTTATTGGAGATAAAAAATACCAAAGGTTGGATAAGATGTCTAAATTATTAGATTTCTTATCCAGCCTTTTTTGTTTTTAAACTTTTATATAGGAGTATTATTTATGGATATGCTAAAAACAGATGTAAAAAAGATATTTTTTAAATATTTATCTGCTAGCTTTGGAAGTGCTTTGATAGCTGCTATTTATTCTATAGTCGATGTTGCTATGGTAGGACAATATGAAGGAGATAATGGAGCTGCTGCTTTGGCTGTATTCGCTCCTATATGGAATGTTATATATGGTATAGGGCTTCTTTTTGGTATAGGAGGTTCTGTACTTTTCAGCAAGGCAAAAGGCTCTGGTGAATATGATAAATCAAATACTTTTTTTACCGCTTCATTTATATCTTTATCTATAGTTATATTTATAGTTTGGATTTTATCATTGATATTTGAAGATAATATACTTTATTTTTTTGGTGCTGATGAAGCTCTGCTCAATTTAGCTAAAAAATATAAAAAAAAAAAAAAAATTATTCTTCCTTTATTTGCTTTCAGTCAGTTTTTTGCAGCATTCCTTAGAAATGATAATGCTCCTATGAAAGCAACTATAGGAGTTATGGCAGGAGGTATTTTCAATATATTCGGTGATTATTTCTTTGTATTTATATGCAATATGGGTATATTCGGTGCTGGACTTGCAACAGCTATAGGACAAATTATTACTGCTTCTATATTGATATCTCATTTATTTACTAAAAAAAATACTTTGAAATTTCAAAAGGTTAATAAAGTATTTTCATTATCAAAGAATATTGCATCTATTGGTTTTTCTACATTCTTTATAGATATAGCAATGGGAATATTAGCTTTAATGTTTAATAGACAGATAATGAAGTATTTCGGCACTTCTGCTTTGGCTGTTTATTCAGTAATAATAAATATTAATATATTAGTTCAGTCATCTGCTTATGCAATAGGACAAGCTGCTCAGCCTATAATATCAATAAATCTAGGTGCTGGAAAAATGGATAGAATAAAATCAGCAGTAAAATGCAGCATATTTTCAGCTTTGGTGCTTAGCATAGTATATACATTATTCACATACTTTAATACAGACTTCTTAATGAAATCATTTATGAAGCCTTCAGAAGAAGCTTTATCGATATCAAAAAATATTATGAGAGCTTACTTTACATCATTTTTAATACTGCCTTTCAATGTATATGCAACTTATTATTTTCAGGCAATAATGAAGCCTTCATCTTCTTTTATAATTGCTGTATTAAGGGGACTAATAATAAACGGCATTTTAATATTCATAATGCCTTTAGTATTTGTTAAAGACAGTATATGGTATGTTATGCCTATTACAGAAGTTTTAACTTTTATTATTGTTATAGTATTTTTTATTAAATACAGAACTATATATTTTCAAAATATTTTTAATTAATTATAGAAATAATTATTAAATTTAATATAATTAAATAAAAATACAAAGGAGATATATGATAATGAAACTTTTAGATAAAAAAATAGCATTAGTAACTTCATCTACAAGAGGTATAGGTTTAGCTTGTGCTCAAAAACTCGCAGAAAATGGTGCAAAAGTTTATTTAGCTGTAAGAAGACTTGAAGCAGGAAAAGAAGTAGCAGATAAAATAATAAAAAACGGAGGAGATGCTGATGTTGTTTATTTTGATGCTACTAAAGAAGAAACATTTACTTCTATGGTTGAAGATGTTATAAAAAAAGAAAATAGAATCGATATACTAGTTAATAATTTCGGTACTACTGATACTAGTAAAGATTTTGACTTAGTTAATGGAGATACTGAAGCCTTTTTTAATATAGTTAATGAGAACTTAAAAAGTGTTTATCTTCCTTCAAAGGCTGCTGTTAAGCAAATGATTAAAACAGGAGGAGGAAGTATAATAAACATATCATCTGTAGGAGGAATTTTCCCTGATATGTCAAGACTAGCTTATGGTATATCAAAATCTTCAATAAACTTTCTTACAAAAAATATTGCAGTTCAGTATGCAAGAAATAATATAAGATGCAATGCTGTACTTCCTGGATTTGTTGCAACAGATGCCGCAATGGAGAGTATGTCAGAAGAATTTTTAAAAATGTTTTTAAAGAATGTACCATTAAACAGACCAGCAACTGCTGAAGATATTGCTAATGCTGTATTATTCTTTGCTAGCGATAATTCATCATTTATAACAGGTGAAACTATGCCTGTAGCAGGAGGTTTCGGACTTCCTTCACCCATGTACAGTCAGTATATGGATATGGGAGGAAAGAAAGGATAATATATTTATAAAAAATAATATAGAGTTTACTATTTATTTTTCAAATACATAAATTAATTTAGTTTTGTATAAATAAAAAGCCTATACTCTTATAAAGAATATAGGCTTTATTTATTTTTATATTATTTATTTTTTTTCTTCTTCATCTAAAGGAACAACAGCCAAGTCGCTCACTCTAGCACCGTCAGAAATATTAACTATTTTTACGCCTTTAGCATTTCTTCCAAGTTCAGGTATAGAATCAGCTTTAATCTTTATTGTCATATCATCAGTAGTAACAACCATAATCTCATCTTTATCACCTACAGTTTTTACACTGACAACTTTACCTGTTTTATTATCAAGTTTTATATATATTTGGCCTTTTCCTCCCCTACCCTTAACATTAAACTGTTTGGAAGAAAGTCTCTTACCTATTCCATTTTCTGTGATAACAATTAATGATTCGCCTTTATGTATAGCATTACCGGATACGCAAATATCATCATCATCTAAAGAAATGCCTTTTACTCCTCCGGCAGCTCTTCCCATTTTTCTAATTTTCTCTTCAGTTATTCTTAAAGCAAGACCAGTAGCTGTAGTCATTATAAAGTCATCTCCAGGCTGAACAGCAGAAACAGCAACAAGCTCATCATTATTTTCTAATGTTAAAGCAAGTATTCCTCTCTTTTTGGCATTTTCAAGATGTTTTAATTCCATCTTCTTTATAGTACCCATTTTTGTAACCATTATTATTGACTGTTTAGGATCAAAATCAGATACTGTAAAGTAGCTTGTAATCTTTTCTTCTGGAGCTAAATTAAGTATAAATTTAATACTTTTTCCCTGAGATATCTTACTTAATGCAGGTATCTCATGCACCTTCATCCAGAAAGCCTTACCTCTGTCTGTGAAAATAAATAAATAATCTTTAGTAGAAGCAACAAATAAATGTTCTATATAATGTTCGCCCTGAGATTTTCCGCCTTGAACACCTACTCCGCCTCTTCCCTGCGTACGGTAACTTGAAGCAGGTACTCTTTTAATGAATCCCTGAGTAGTAATAGATACAGCAACATCTTCATCATGTATCAAATCTTCTTCATCTATTTCAGTATCATCAGTTTTTCCTATTATTTCGCTTCTTCTGTCATCGCCGTATTTTTCAGCTATCTTTTTAAGTTCATCTTTGATAACAGCAAGTATTTTTTCAGGATGAGCAAGCAAATCTTCACAATAAGCTATAAACTCTCTTAATTGCTGTAATTCCTGTTCTATTTTTAATTTTTCTAAAGCTGTTAAACGTTTAAGAGGCATATCAAGTATAGCCTGGGCCTGTTTCTCAGAAAGTTTGAATCTTTCCATAAGTGTATTTCTAGCAGCATCAGTATTTTCGCTTTCTCTTATGATTCTAATAACTTCCTCAATATTAGCCTGTGCTATTAATAAGCCTTCTAATATATGTGCTTTAGCTTTAGCCTGATTCAAATCATATTCTGTTCTTTTTGTGATTACTTCAACTCTGTGATCAACAAAATATTTTATAAGTTCTTTTAAGTTTAATACCTTAGGCTCGCCATTAACCAAAGCAAGATTTATTATACCGAAAGTTGTTTCTAAATCAGTATGCTTCCATAATTGATTTAATACTATCTGAGTAGCAACGCCTTTTTTAAGTTCTATTATAAGACGAATACCTGCTCTGTTGCTTGATTCATCTCTAATATCAGCTACGCCTTCTATTTTTCCTTGTTTAACTAATTCAGCTATCTTTTCATGCAAAGTAGTTTTTACAACTCCGTAAGGAAGTTCTTTAACGACTATAGCTTCTCTGTCTCTTTTAGTTTCTTCTACTTCAAGTCTTGCCCTTAATTTGATTCTTCCTTTTCCGGTAGTATAAGCTTCTTTTATTCCTTCTTTACCGTATATAATTCCAGCTGTAGGAAAATCCGGACCTTGAACATAACGCATCAAATCTTTTATTTCAGCGTCCTGATGATCTATATAATAAATTACTGCATTTACAACTTCTTTTAAGTTATGAGGCGGCATATTCGTAGCCATACCTATAGCAATACCCATACTTCCATTAACTAAAAGCTGAGGAACTGTTGCAGGAAGTACAGATGGTTCAGTTCTTGAATCATCGAAGTTTGGTACGAATTTAACAGTTTCTTTTTCTATATCATTAAGCATCTCTTCAGCAAAACGCGTCATTCTAGCTTCAGTATAACGCATTGCTGCAGGAGGGTCATCATCTATAGAACCGAAGTTTCCTTGTCCGTCTACAAGCAAATACCTCATAGAAAAATCTTGCGCCATTCTAACCATAGTACCATAAACAGCAGCATCTCCATGCGGGTGATAACGTGCTAAAACTTCCCCTACCGTAGCAGCGGATTTCTTATATGGTTTGTCATGTGTAAGATTTGCATCATACATGGCATATAGTATTCTTCTATGAACAGGTTTTAAACCGTCTCTAACATCAGGCAATGCCCTAGATACGATAACGCTCATAGCATAAGTTAAATAAGACTCTCTTAATTCATTTTCTATTGAAATATGATCTACTCTTTTTAAGATATCTTTTGTCAGTGTGGAATATTGTCTTTCTTCCGAATTATCTTCTTTATTCTTTTTTACTGCCATAACTTGTTATCCTTAAAAAAATATTATCTTATTATAACATTTTAATGTAAAATTATCAATATAAAATAATATATATAATAAGTAAGAAATTTGTAAAAATAATAATATTTCATACAAAAAAGCACATATCCATTATTAAAAATAACAGATATGTGCTGATAATTTCATAACTTATTTATTTTATATTGTATTTTTGTATAATTTTATTTTTATAAACTTCAGCCTGAGTTCCATAAATTGCCTGTATTCCGTTTCCAGCTCTTAATACCTTTTTAGAATTAAGAGAAGCCCATACCTCATCGCTTGCAACTTTACCAGGATCTTTAACAGTAACTCTTAATCTAGTAATACAAGCATCTATATTATCTATATTATCAACTCCGCCAAGTGCCTCAACTATTGAATCGATTATACTGTCATCATCTGCTTTATTATCATTTGATTTAGAACCCTCTTTCTCATTATAATCAGCTCTTCTGTATAATTTTACTTCGCTTCCTGCTCTTCCAGGAGTTGCAAAATTAAATTTAACTATTAAGAACTTAAATACAAAATAATAAACAACCGCATATACCGGTCCTAATATAAGTATCCATTGATAAGAAGTTTTACCTATTCCTTGTAATAATCCGAAGAATGTAAAGTCAATTAATCCTCTTGAGAAAGTTATACCTACCGCAACATTCAATACATACATAAGCATATATGCTAAACCTTCTAATACAGCATGAACAACATACAGAGGAGGAGCAACAAATAAGAATGTAAACTCCAACGGTTCTGTAATTCCTGTTAAAAATGAAGTTAAAGCAGCGGACAATAATATACCTTTAGCTTTTGATTTGCTTTCTTCATCAGCTACATGATACATAGCCAAAGCAGCAGCAGGCAAACCAAACATCATAGGTAAAAATCCGCCTGTCATAGTTCTAGTTGCAGCCGCACTAAAATGTGTTACTGTAGGATCTGCTAACTGAGCAAAAAATATTCTCTGTCCTCCGGCTATCATTTTACCGCCTACTTCTAATACACCTCCTAATTCAGTATACCAGAATAATGGATATATAGCATGATGAAGTCCGAATACATTCAATATTCTCATAGCAAAACCATAGAAGAATGTACCTATATAACCAGTAGCTGCAAATAATTCACCGGCTTTTACTATGCCTCTGAATATACTAGGCCATATAAATGGAAATATGGCTGCTAATGGTATAAAAAATATCATAGTTAAAACTGCAACAAATCTGTTTCCGCTGAAAAATGCCAAATAATCCGGCAATGTCTGATTAGCAAATTTATTAGTGATGAATGCAGATAATAAACCGCAAATAATACCTCCGAATACTCCTGTCTGCAATGTAAATATACCAAGCTCTCTAGCGTATAAAGCGGCAGTACCGGCAGCCTCTCCTGCACTTAAGCCTGCTGCCATTAAAGCATCAACTGTTGTATTATCCGGAGTATGTCCTTGGAATCTTAATATAACACCTATAACTGTATGAAACAATAAAAAACCAACTACCGCAGAAAGTGCTGCTGTTTCTTTACTTTTATTTGCCATACCTATAGCTATACCAACTGCAAATAAAAGCGGCAAATTAGCAAATACAAAATTACCCGCATTAAACAATAAAACTAAAACATAATTTAAAGGTTTTCCTGATTGTAAAAAAGTTAAATTATATGTTTCTATCAAAGTAGGACTTGTAAAAGCTCCGCCTATACCTAATAATATACCTGCCATAGGAAGTATGGCTATAGGAAGCATGAAAGATCTTCCTATTTTCTGAAGCAATGCAAATGAATTCTTCATTTATTATTTTCTCCTGTTTTTTTAGCTAAATTATTATAACATAATAAATAAAAATTGATATAAATGTATGATTTTTTATAAAGATTCTATAGCTTTTACAAACTTTTCTGCTATTTGCTTAGGTCTTGTTATAGCACCGCCTACAACTACAGCCAATGCTCCTATTTCTATAGCTTTTTTAGCTTTTTCAGGAGTATCTAAATTACCCTCTCCGATTACAGGTATTTTTACAGATTTTAAAACTTCCTCTAAAGTTTTTAAAGGTTCATTTCCTTTGGTATAATCAGTATAGCCGCATAATGTTGTTCCAACTATATCAATGCCTATACTCTCAGCATAAACTGCCTCAGAAACATCAGAAATGTCTCCCATTATAATTTGATTAGGATATTTTTCTTTTATAGCTTTTACAAAATCTTTTAATTCAACTTTATCAGGTCTTTCTCTTTTAGTGGCATCAATTGCAATGATATCTACACCCTCTTTAACTAATTCATCTATCTCTTTCATAGTAGGCGTAATATATACATTGCAA
The DNA here is from genome assembly GCF_944390595.1 of uncultured Brachyspira sp. Lineage (GTDB taxonomy): Bacteria > Spirochaetota > Brachyspiria > Brachyspirales > Brachyspiraceae > Brachyspira. The sequence continues at coordinate 7,578 of NZ_CALXRN010000097.1, forward strand.
TCGCCGTAATTTCTTTTTATTATTCCAATAATAGGAAGATTGGTATTCTTTTTTATTTCTTGTATATCGGCAACAGTATTAGCTCTTATACCGCCTGCTTTAGCCTGTGCTGCAGCCAAAGCCATTCTGCCCATTATAAAAGAACTAAATAATGGTTCATCTTCTAATGCCTGGCATGATACTATAAGTTTGCCTTTAATTCTATTAAAAACTTCATTCATAGATTAACTCCTTATTAATTTATATAATAAGGAATTATAATATAAAAAATAATTATTTTAAATAATCTTCTCTTCCTAAAACCTTAGCTAAATGCTCCATAACAGTTTGACGCTGAATAGGCTTTACAACATATCCGTCTACTTTAAGCTTTAAAAATTCCATTAAAACGCCTTTATTAGCATATGAAGTAACAACTATTATTTTTGAATCAACATCTAAAGCTCTTATTCTTTTTAATAAATCAATACCATTCATTTGAGGCATTTCAAAATCTATCATTATAATATCAGGCTTTTCTTCTGCTTCTCTTAATTTCTTTAAAGCATCCATTGCTCCGTCAGACTCCAGCATAACCTCAAATTGTTCAGACAAAAGTATTTTCTTCTCAGCCATACGTATAGTACTTGAATCATCTATAACCATAACTTTATACGGCTTATTTGTTTTACTATTAATTCCTAATGGAAAACTACTCATTGTATTATACCCCAAAATATTTTATCATACTTATAAATCTATAAAATTTGTAAAGATTGTCAATTATTTTTTATAAAAATTAAACAAAAAAATATTTTTTCTATATAATTTGATTTTTATACATTTTTTGTTATTATAATTGAATGAATATATCGGCTAAACTGCATAGTTTAATACAAGAAAAAAATAGCGATTTAGACTCTTCGTATCTATTAGAGAAAAATAAAGACGGCATAACAGTAGTTTCTAAAAATGGAAGAGCTGTACATAGCAAATATAATATAAATAATGAATGCAGAAAATCATTAGAAAAAATTAATAAAAACAAAAATCTGCTCATAATATACGGCTATGGACTAGGATATAACTTAAAATTTTTAATGGAAAACATTAATGATTATTTTAATCAAAAAACTATAGAAACATTAAAAATAATTATAGTCATTGAAGATATAAAATTGTTTAAATATTCATACTATAACATATATAACACCAATAATAAAAATATATTCTTTGTTTATAAAGATGATACAATAGATTATGTAAACCAGTTAATAGACTATAAAAATACAAATGGTATTAATTTAGTTATACTGCCTTCTCTTACAAAAGAAGAAAAAGATAATGCTAATATATTTTACAGTGAAATATTAAACACTATGGAGAAAGAAATATCCAATATATTTACAAATATGTATTTTGAAAATATATGGACTAAAAATGTTATATTTAACAGCGAGTATATAAAAAAATCTGCTGACATATTAGTTTTTAAAAATGCATTTAAAGATTTAAAAGCATTGCTGATATGTCCTGGTCCTACATTAAAACACAGCATAGAAATAATCAAAAAAGATAGGGAAAATTTTTTAATAATATGTGTTGATACAAGCTATAGTGTATTATGTAAACATGGTATAATACCGGATTTTGTAGTAACTGTTGATGGAGGATTTTTTAATTCATTAGATTTTGTATACGAAAATTCTAATTTCCCATATTTAGTAATGGATATGGCATGTAACAAAATAATACCTAGAAATATTAATGACAAATCCAAAATGATAAGATTTACTTCAATTGATAATTTGGGAATAATAGAATACATAAAAGAATTTGCTCCTATATCACATCTAACTACATCTAATACTGTAGCAACAACTATGATTGATTTTGCACATTATTTAGGTTTATCAGAAGTTCTATTAATAGGATTTGATAATAGCTATCCTTTTTATGAAAGACACATGAAACATGCATTGTCCTATGAATATATGGTAAATAAGTCAAATAAATTAAAAACTTATGAATCATATTATTTTAATACTATAAAAAATAATACAAATATAGATAATTATCCGCCTACTGAATTTGTATTTGAAAGTCAAATAGAATATTTTAATGATTTTAAAAATAAATATTCAAACATGAAAATAAAAAGATTAACTTATGAAGCTGTAAAAATAGACTCTATGGAAGAAGGAAATATTAATGACTTTTTAATAAATAATATTAAAGAAAAAGCGTTAAACATAGCAAATAATATATTTAAAGAAAATGATAATCAAAATATTAAAGATGCATATATAAATCTTCAAAATACATTAGAAGAGTTTAGAAATATTATACTCGATACATATAATAATATAAACAATAATTGCGATGATATAGATAATATATATTCAGGAACTATAAACACAATAAAAGAGTATCAAAATAAAGTAAGCATATTAAAAACAATACTTTCAACAACTATTATGATGTGCGAAAGAGGCGAAAGAGGAACTAAAGAAAAACTTATATTCTTGATTATGGAAAGTTTAAGAAACATTAATTATTTTTTTACAAGAATATCTATGATAATAAAAAAACTATAAAGCATGAAAAAGATAGAAATTATTTACGAAGATGATTATATATTAGCAATCAATAAAGAGGCTGAAATTGAAGTTGATGATAGTTTAATTAAAATATTAAAAGAACAATATAATAATATAAGCAGTTTGTATTTAGTGCATAGAATAGATAAATACACATCAGGAATAGTAATACTTGCTAAAGATGAAAATACTAAAATTTATCTTGAGGATTCTTTCAAAGAAAGAAAAGTTAATAAAATATATCATGCCATAGTAGAAGGCAATATAAAAAATGAAAGCGGAAAAATAGATATATCTATAGGAATTGACAAGAAAAATCCTAATAAAAGAATTCCATTATCTACTAAAGAAGGCGGAGAATCTGCTGTAACATATTATAAAATATTAAAAAAACTTAATGAACATACTTTATTGGAATTAAAACCTGTAACTGGAAGAACTCATCAAATAAGAGTACATCTTTCATATATAGGTCATCCAATAATAGGGGATAAAATATATTCTAAAAATGCCAATATTTACAAAATGAAAGGATTTGCATTAATAGCAAAAGAGATTAATTTTGTTCATCCTATCACAAAAAACGATATAAATATAAGTATAAAGTACAATAAAGAGTTTTTAATAAGACTTAAATTATTGCAAGAATCAAAAATAATATAATAATTTCTTTTTTTTATTGACTTTTTTTTCAATAATTATATATTTTCTTTAAAAGATAACTATTTTTTCTTTTTATAAAAATAATATTGAAGGAGTAAAAAATGACAGTTACATTTCAAGGTGCAACACAAAATTTAGAAGGTGTTCAATTATCTGTTGGATCAAAAGCATTAGATTTTACAGTATTAAAAACTGATTTAAGCCCATGGTCTTTAAAAGATGCTGGAGACACTGTAAAAATCATTTCATCTGTACCATCACTAGATACACCTGTATGCGATGTACAAAGTAAAAGATTTAATAAAGAAGCTGCTTCTCTTAAAGGAGTAACAGTTGTAACAATATCAGTAGATTTACCATTTGCTCAGGCTAGATGGTGTGCTGCTGCTAATGCTAATTCACACATTGTAGCTTCTGATTATAATCAAAAAGATTTTGGAAGAAAATTCGGTACTTTATTAAAAGAATTACAGCTTTTAACTCGTGCTGTATTCGTACTTGATAAAGACAATGTTGTTAAATATGTACAGTATGTTCCTGAAATCACTAATGAACCAGATTATGAATCTGCTTTAAAAGCTGCTAAAGCTCTTTTATAATCTTATAAGTACATTATAAAACTATAAAATTAAAGGCATATCTTTAATGATATGCCTTTTTTATTTACACTCAATATTGTTTGCATATATGATAAAACTAATTTATAATTATTATATAAAAAATAAAAACTATGGAGAATAAATATGAGCATATATGACTATACAGTGAAAGATGCTGAAGGTAAAGATGTGAAATTAAAAAAATATGAAGGAAAGGTATTATTAATAATTAATACAGCTACTAAATGAGGATTCACGAAGCAATATTCTGCGTTGCAGGATTTATACAAAAAATACAAAAAAGAAGGTTTTGAAATATTAGACTTTCCTTGTAATCAATTCGGAGGACAGGCTAAAGAACCTATTGAAGAAATTGCTGAGTTTAGAAAGGAGAAATACGGCATTACTTTCAAACTATTTGATAAAGTTAAAGTTAATAGCAAAAATGCTGATCCTTTATTTACTTATTTAAGAACTGAAAAGCCTACTGAAGAAGGCGTTGATAAAATAAGATGGAATTTCGGTAAGTTTTTAATAGACAGACAAGGAAATATAGTCGGACGCTATGATCCTAGAGTAAAGCCTGAAGAACTCGATGAGATAGTAGCCGAATTATTAAAAAAAGAATAAAAATTAAGAGCTTTTATATATTACTATATAGAAGCTCTTTTTTATTGTATTAATAAATATTCTTTTTTAAATAAGGCTTTAATTTTTCAAAAGATATCTCAAAATCATCAAGTGCTCTAACAACATGAGGAAGTTCAAATCTTATATGCAAACTAATACTGTCAGAATATCTGTTAATTGCAACATTTCTTGACATTAAAGTTTCAGCATAGTAACTATCAGATTTATTTATTACATCAATAGTAAAATCATCTTCTCCAATTTCTTTATAATATTTATCAATTTCGCTTTGCAAAGTTTTTCTAAATTTATCGCTGTCATTTACAAAATCTGATAAAGTTAATCTTTTTATTTCTAATTTATTAATATCTAATGTAAAATGATATATTGCAGTATCAGGATATGCTCCTCCATAATAGTATTCTGTACTGCTTGTAAAACATAAAATATTATCATTAAAAAAATTGTTATAAAAATTATAAAAATTAACTTCGTAAAAAATTTCTTCTCCACTAAGATTTACTTTAGCAATATCATCATTAATCTTTTTAATCATTTCATTAGTATTATTTATTTTGTTTATGATTTCGCCTTTATATATAGATGATTTTAAATTTTCTATGTAAACTGCAGATAAACCATAAGTATTATCTTTATATTCTTTAGAAACAGATATATCATAAACAGCATATATTTTATCCCCTAAAGGTTTTACAGTTTCTATATTACAGCTTAATTTTTTATTATTGTTTTGCCAGTTTCCTTTTAAATCAATATTCTTTTTACCATTTCCTAAATTAATAATATTATTTAACTGACTACTATTTATTTTAAAACTAAATTCTTCTTTTTTATTAGAATTATTATAATCAAAGGCAGTAAATTTAATAGTATTTTTATCCATTTCTCCGCTTATAGGTATTGGAGTATTAACATTATTGTATTTATAATATCCGTCTATATTAGACTTTTTATTTCTAGTAATATTATCAGGACTTTCAATATGTATGTTTATTGTAATAGGGTATTTATCAATGCTTCCTTCAAGAGTAAAAAATATATGCTTTGTTATATTAGTAGTGTCAGCAAAAGCAGATATATAAATTATATTAAGTAATAACATTATAAATATTCTTTTCATAAACCTAATCCTAATTATTAAATAGATATTACGGGTATTATATAATATATTTTGACAATTGGCAAATTTCTAGTATAATCTATATGTTTTAATTAATTTGATAATTTATAAAGGCATTATTATGAATACAAAAATAGAAATATGTGTTGATTCTGTTCAGTCTTGCATAAATGCTGAAAGAGGCGGAGCTGACAGACTTGAGCTTTGCGGCAATATGTTTGAGGGAGGCACCACTCCTAGTTATGGCGTTTTAGAATTAGCAAGAAAAAAAGTAAATGCCCCGATATATGCAATGGTTCGTCCTAGAGGCGGAGATTTCTGCTATGATGATATTGAATTTGAAATAATGAAAAAAGAAATAAAACTAATGAAAGAATTAAAAATTGACGGCATAGTATTCGGCATACTTACAAAAGATGGAAAAGTTGATAAAGAAAGATGCTCTCAATTATTAGATTTATGGGGAAGCTCTAGGGCAACATTTCATAGGGCAATAGATGTAAGTTCAGATTTAAATAAAGCATGCGAAGATATTATATCGCTTAGTTTTGAGAGAATACTCACTTCAGGAGGAGAAGCCAATGTTATGATCGGTATAATAAAATTAAAAGAATTGGTTGAAAAATATAATGATAAAATAATAATAATGCCTGGAAGCGGAATAAATGAAAGAAATATTGAATATATAAAAGACACTGTAAAAGCTAATGAATATCATATGACGGCAAACAAAACAGTTAATAGTTTAATGGAATACAGAAATGAAAATGTATTTATGGGAGCCGCTTTAAGACCAGCAGAGTTCAGCGTAAAATATACTGATGAAAACAAAGTGAAGAATATAAAATCAAAGTTATAATATGAATACTAAAAAAAATGATTTAATTTCAGCATTAAAATATGCCTTTCCTTTTACCATACCTGTTCTTGTAGGGTATATATTTTTAGGTATGGCTTATGGCGTACTTATGAAAGCTAAAGGCCTTGATACTTGGCTTGCAGTTTTTTTAAGTTTATTTGCATATTGCGGAAGCATGCAGTATACGGCTATTAATTATTTATTTTTAGCTCCTTTTAATCCTCTATATGCTTTTATACTCACATTAATAGTTAATTCAAGAGTAGGGTTTTATGGAATATCTCTTGTATCAAAATTTCAAAATACAGGAATTATAAAACCTTATTTGATATATACTCTAAGCGATGAAACTTTTTCAATACTATGCTCTGCAGATATACCGGAGAATATTAATAAAAATGCATTTCTTTTCTTTGTGGCCTTCATAAATCACATGTATTGGAATATAGGTACATTGCTTGGATGTTTGATAGGCTCTTTTATAACTTTTAATACTAAAGGGCTTGATTTTGTTTTGACTGCTTTATTCGTTGTGATATTTACAGAACAATGGCTTGACTCTAAAGATCATAGAGGTGCTTTAATTGGGCTTTTATGCTCTATACCTATTTTAATATTTAAAACTAATATATTTATAATACTTGCTATGGTATTAATATTTATATCTATAAGCGTAATTTATAAATATAATGAAAATGGAAAAATATATGAATAATACAGAGATATTAATAACTGCTTTGATGATTGTAATAGGAACTGCTTTCCTTAGGTTTCTTCCTTTCTTGATAATAAATAAATCATTATCTGAAAATAGATATGTACAATTTTTAGGTAAAATATTACCGTATTCTATGATAGCACTTCTTGTAGTGTATTGTCTTAAAGATATTAATATTATAAAATTTCCTTATGCCTTGCCTGAATTAATATCTATAGCAGTTATTGTAGTTCTTCATATAATAAAAAGAAATGTACTTATAAGCATAGGAGCAGGAACTATACTTTATATGTTTTTAGTTCAAGTTATTTTTGTATAATAATTATTTTTAAGAATATAAAGGATTTGCCTCTCTTATATAATCGATATATTCTTTTTTTAACTCATAAAATGCATTCATAACATCATCAGGTATATCAACATGAACAATAAAATCTTTTCCTTTAGGACCATATCCGTTTTCATCATCATTAAGCCTCTGTATTTCTCCCATTAAAAGACTTATATATTTATCTATATTCCACATACCTAATATTTCTTTTTCATAAATAAGTTTATTATTAGAATTAATTACTCTTGCCTTATAAGCAGCGTAATTAATAATTAAAATATCATCTGAAATATATTTTCTTAATACAGCTTCCATACGGTGCTGCATTGAAGCATCCTGAGATATTATTATGCTTTTAAAATGTATATTATTTTCTTTTAATAATTCAAGCATATATGTTATATTATTGCCGCAATTAGTGGATTTCAATTCCAAAAAATCAGCCTTTAATCCGTATTTAATATCAATATAATTATTAAACATTTCTGCTTCAGTAATTTTATCATCTATTAAAATATTAGGTAATTCCTTTCTCATTTGTACCCTTAATGAATCGGTAGTATGTCCTGCCCCTCCTACTATTATATATTTGTCAGCTATATTATTTTTTATAGCATCAGCTAATATATCTCCTCCGGCTATAATACTTCCTCCGAATAAAACCATAACATCCGCTTTATTAATATTGTATTTTTTATATAGTTCTTCTCTAGTCAAAAAATCAATATCCCTTTTACCGCAAAAATCGGATACTATATTAATATAATCTGCAATATTTTTATTCATAAATTAATTATCGTGATGAAAAATATTATTGAAAAGCTGAAATCTTTTTTTGGGGCTGAATATAAGTATAACCTGCCCTTTTATATCTTTTTTATCTATAAGCCCAAAATATCTGCTGTCTTCGCTTACCTCTATATTATCCCCTAAAACAAAATATTGATTATTCCCTACTATGTATAATCGATTATCCTTATTTGAAAAAATATAATATTCATGCTCTATAAGTTTATCATTCAAATATAATCCGCCGTCTTTAATCTCTACTTTATCGCCTTCTACACCTATTACCCTTTTTACTAAATTGCTGTTATTATAATCAAATACAATAACATCAAAATTTTTTATACCATTAAATATAAAACTTCTTTTTAAAAGCAGTATTTGATCTCCTTCCAAAAATGTAGGCTCCATAGATTTATTAGTTACAATATATGTATCGAAAAAAAATATTCTTATAAAAGCTGCAAGAAAAACAGCAAGAAATGACGCTAATAATATTTCTATAACTTGTTTTTTATTTATCATAATCAATAATGTTTAAGATAATAGGATAAAGCCTCTTTTGCAGATTCAAATGCTATTTTTTCCATATCTATATCTTCTCTTTTAATGAAACTTACACTCGCTGCATCATCATCTGCATGAACCTTAGGAGTATAATCCAATACAGAATAAAAAAATAAATCTGAAGTTACATACATGATTCTGTCATATATATATTCATTTCCTCCGCTTATTAGAAAATGAACATCATCAAGTTTTATTCCAGTCTCCTCTAATACCTCTCTGACAGCTGTATACTCTACCTTTTCATAAGGCTCGCAGAATCCTCCGGGCATATCTATATAGCCCTTTTTAGGCTCAAATTTTCTTTCAACAAATACTATTCCGCTGGGAGTATCTATTATAACTCCTACAGCCGAAGCAGGATTGAAAAAATATGTTCTTTTACAATTAGAACATTCCAAAACCTTTATGCCATTAAATATTAAGGAATCTTTAGTACCGCAATAAGGACAGTATTTAAATTGATATTTAATATGCTCTTTTATTTTTAAAGCATTTTCAAAATGATCATTAATATGTTCTTGCATAATTTTTATTTATATAATATGAAGCTATATTCTTTGTATTGCATATAAATACATCCGACTGCGCCCAAATACCAAAAGGTGCATTCTCAAATGAGATATTATGCAAATCAACAACATTAACACTTTCATAATTATAATTACCAGGATCAACATTATAAAAATCATAAATGTAATAATAATCAATATTCATATCTCTCATTTTTTCATCTATTAATGTTTCCATTTCTTCTATTGTATTTGCAACTATATAGTATGTAGATATGAAAGTTCTTTTCTTACATTTACCTAATCCCTTAACTGTAACATTCCACCATTTTGCAACTTTTACTAATTTATCTGATTCATTTAAATTAATAGTAGTAAAACCATATATTTGTTTTAAATTATTAATTATATCATAATAATCAAATATGTACTCATATGTTTCAGAACATCCTTCATCTGATACTATAGATGATAAAGAATAATGCCAATTTTCATAATCACCAATAAAAGAAGCATCGTCATTAAATACATTATATGCATCTAATATACGGTTAATTTTATGCATATTTTTGTATGTAGTATTTATTTCTATTTCTTTGTCTAAATTTATGAATATTTCAAACTCTGTAAGTTCGTCTATTACGCCAAAACCTACAAATCCGCATTCAATCCATAAATCATTATACTTTTTAAATACTTTTTTTATCTCATTTAAAGAAATATCAGGGTCGCTCATTAAAACATCAAAATCCCTGTTAACATCTTCACTAATGCGTTCTATAACCATAGTTCCGTAAGATGGAAAAAGTTTTAAAAGTTTTAAATATAAATTAGCGATTCTTTCTGATGATACAGATATTCTATATGAATATATGTCTCCATTATTAGTATTTTTTAATTCTATTTTTGTACCCTCTGCAGGGTTAGCATATCTGCTTGGAACTATCCCAAGCGGAATATGAAATTTATTAATAATAATCCTTCTTGATTTTATATTATTTAAGATCCTTCTTCTTCTTTGACTCTTTTCAAAATAACTAAGCACAATTGTTCCCCAAAAAAGATATTGCATTATAATAATAAAAAAATGAATTTTGTCAAGTGATAAGTTTGTAAATTAAATTGATTTTTTTTCATATTTTTTTTATTATAATTTATATAATTGCTTGACTTTTTTTAAAATATTTTTATATTTATGCATATTTATTTATGGGTGCAGCATATATTTTTTAATGTCTATATCCGATTAATATATAAATTTCTTATTTGGTTTATTAATTGTGGATAATTTATTTATTGAAAAGTTAAATAATCTGCTGTCTAGAGTATCTCTTATAGATATCTTAAGGGATAAATATAAAGTAGTACCTAGAGGAGGAAATAAATATACTGTACAATGCCCTTTTCATAAAGACGGTCAGGAAACAAACCCTTCTATGTCTGTTGATGATGATAAGGGAGTATATAAATGTTTTACATGCGGTGCTAAAGGAAATGTTATTACCTATTTAAAAGAAAAAGAAAATAAAACTTTTAAAGAGGCTGTGCAATATCTTGGAAGCAGATTTTCAGTTGATGTCAGCGATTTCTTCTCTGCAAAAACATCTCAAAAAGATAAAATATACTTAGAAAGCAGAAGAATTAATAGAATAGCATGTAATTTTTTTGGAAAAACCCTATTATTAAGGGATAAAGATGGAGGTTATTTTTATAAAGAGGCTGAAAAATATCTTAAAAATAGAAAAATACCATTCAATATAATAAAAGAGTTCAAAATAGGATATGCACCGCCAAGCTGGAATTCCCTTATGAATGCTTTAACTGAGAATAAAATAACTTTAAATAATATGAATATATTAGGACTTATAAGCGTAAGTAAAAATAATCCTAATCATTATTATGATACATTTGTTAATAGAATAATGTTTCCTATTATAAATGAAAGAGAAGAAGTTATAGGATTCGGAGCTAGAAGCATAGACGGAAAAGAACCTAAATACCTAAATTCTAAAGAAAGCATGATTTTTAAAAAGAAATCGGCTTTATATGGAATAAATATAGCAAAAAGCCATATAATGAAGAAAGATGAGGTTATATTAGTTGAAGGGTATATGGATACTATAGCATGCCATAAAATGGATATAAAAAATGTTGTAGGAACTTTAGGTACAGCTATAACAGATGAGCATGCATTAGAAATTAAAAAATATACTAAAAATGTAGTTTTAGCTTTAGACAGCGATGAAGCTGGTATAAAAGCGGCAAAATCAGCTATTTTAACATTATTGAAATTTGATTTAAAATTAACTATACTTTCTATAAAAGAAACTAAAGATTTAGATGAATTTTTTACAGTTTATGAAAAAGAACGGTTTGATATATTATATAATAATAGACTGAATTGGTATGATTTCGTTATAGAAACTAATTTGAAAAATGATGTATCCTCTGCTTCAATAGAAGAGAAATTATCTATTATTAATAGTTTTTATAAGTATTTGGATGTTGTTAATAGTGAGACAGAAAAGCAAATGATTATTTCTCATGTGTCTTCTAAACTTTTAGTAGATAGGGAGGCTTTTAACAGGGATTATTTACGTAACTATAAATCAAATCAGAGTGTTTCTAACAATAAAAAAATTATAAAAAAAGCAGATAACAATAACAAGTTTTATTATGAAAATAGCTTAATATACTTGCTTGCTTTGAATCCTTCTTTAATTAAAGAGGCTGAAAGAGAAATTAGTGTTGATCTAATAAAGAAAGATATAACAAGGGAATTTTATATAAGACTCTTAACTCTTAATAAAGAAGCAACGGTTCAGGATGCTTTGGACATATTAGGTAATGAGCATGTGGCCAATCAAATTCTAAGCAAACAAAAACTATATAATGATAATATATATGAAAAACTGGAGGAGCTTATTATTAAAATTAAAAGCGGAGACATAGACTCTAAAAGGCAAGAGCTTTTACAGGGTAATACATTTAATAACACTCTTGAAAGTAATGACGGATTTGAGGCTATATGTGCAAAGGCCCGCGAAATACATTTACTTAATAAGCAAAAGGAAAAATTACATCAAGGAAGTGATTTATGATGATAGAAGAAGATTGCGATCTTTTGATTAAAAACGAAAAAATCAGAAAACTATTAGAAAAAGGAAACACAAATAAATATCTCACATATAAAGAGATTAACAGTGCTATAGACAATGTGGATGCTGATGTTATAGATATATTGTTTCAATTATTAAATGCAAGAAACATTGTTACTGTAGAGGATAAAAGAGAATTTGAAAGCCTTTCAAAAAGCCAAAATAAAATTGATGATGCCGCTAAATTTATACATGTAGAAGATAAAGTAGGAAACAATGATGATCCTATAAGACTTTATCTTAAAGAAATTGGAAAGGTTAGCCTTCTTACTCATGATGATGAGGTTGATTACTCAAAAAAAATAGAATCCGGAGAATCTGAAATAGAATCTATAATTCTAAATACTCATCTTGTAGTTGGAGAGGTATTAAACACTATTAAAAATGTTCAGGTAGGAAAAGTATCAATACATGAAATTTTAGAGCCTCCTAGAATATACAATGTTTCTACTCAGGAAAAAAGAAAATTAGAAAGAAAATATAAAAATTTTGAAAAAGAATATACTGCATTAGCTGATAAATATCTTTCTTTAGATAAGAGAATCAAAAAAATTACTACTCAGAAAACTATAAAGAGTTTAACTAAGGAACAGGAAGAAGTTAAAGAAAATATTGTAAAACTTCTAACTAAAGTAAGATTAAATAGAATGGAGATAGACAGAATAGCAGAAAAATTAAAGTTCTATCTTCACAGAATAAATCAAATAGAAGAATATTTTGAGAAATTAAAGAAAAGATATTATAAAGAAATAGAAGATTTTGAAAACTACTATAAAGAGATAGAAGCGGGCAATAAGGATATATTCATAAGATTAGTTGATGAGTTTAATATTACACCGGAAGCAATAGAAGCTGTAATAATAAGTTTCCATAAAGCACAAGTACGTATGGCTGATATTTATGATGAAGTACGTATTGATAAAGAAACTTTGGTTGAATGGGTACGTAAAATAGACTCTTCAAGAAGAAAAATTGCTCAGGCTAAAGATCATATTGTTAAAGCTAATTTAAGACTTGTAATAGCAATAGCAAAAAAATATGTTAATAGAGGACTCCATTTCTTTGATTTAGTACAGGAAGGAAATATTGGTCTTATAAAGGCAGTAGATAAATTTGAGTACAAAAAAGGATACAAATTTTCTACTTATGCAACTTGGTGGATACGTCAGGCAATAACACGTTCTATAAGCGATCAGGCTAGAACAATAAGAGTGCCGGTTCACATGATAGAACAAATTAACAAAGTTCAAAGAGTTTTAAGACAGTATATGCAGCAGTACGGAAGAGAGCCTTCTATACAAGAGATTGCTAAAGCATTAAGCTGGCCTGAAAGCAGGGTAAAAAGTGTCAGAAATGTGGCTAAAGACCCAGTATCTTTAAATGCTCCTATAGGAGATGAAGAGGATACTATTTTGGGTGAACTTATAGAAGATAAGGAATTTGAAAGCCCTCAGAATATTACTACTTTCAAAATATTAAGAAAGCAAATAGATTCTATATTAGACGGTTTGCCAGACAGAGAGCAGAAGGTAATAAGAATGCGTTTCGGACTTGTAGACGGATACAGCCATACTCTTGAAGAGGTTGGATATGTATTTAAAGTTACAAGAGAGCGTATACGTCAGATAGAGGCTAAGGCTATAAGAAGATTAAGAGCACAGTCAAAAAAGAAAGAGTTAAAAGATTTTCTTGATTCTTAATTGATTTCAAGTTTTTATTAATAGAGCAGTTATTTTTTTATATAGCTGCTCTTTTTTATATTTTAATTTTTTCACTATATTCTATAGTAATTACATTTTATGAATTTGTTATATAAGGCAGGTTAAAAAAGTACTTGATAAAATTAGTTATATAATTTCCAACATAATTTTAGTTATAAAATAATGTTTTATATGTTGTATAATTAATTATTTTAGTATATAAAAATTCTTTTACAAAACGAAATGCAGTGGGAATAGATTAGTTTTTTTAATTAAAAATAGTTTCAGGGCTTTGCCCCGAACCCCAGTTCTTTTACCGAAGCTCTGCGTGCCGTAGGCAAGGTACCTTTCGGTATTGGTATAAAAGAACCTATATCCTCGATAAACTCGGATACGCTTCGCGAAGAACTGCATTTTTATAGGTTATACCCTATATTTAATAGGCATG
>NZ_CALXRN010000098.1 GCF_944390595.1 uncultured Brachyspira sp.
CTGAAACTGGAAATTTAATAGTTAATATAATAAGCTCTATAGTTTCATACTTGGAAAAAGATTATATGTTTAGAGATATTTTTGATAATTTAGATCTGCTGAATGATTCCAATATATTGAGTCATGGGAATAGAGTATGTATACTTATGATAGAATTTCTATATTATTATAATAAGGCTTTTAATAAGGGATTAAGTAATAAATTAAGACAAGATTATAAAAATATATATTTAGAGCAATATAAGAAGATACTTTCACATTTTAATGTTATTACAACTATAGAAAAATTAGAAAATGTATTTAAACTTGGTATAAGAAAATTTACTTCTTCTGAAATTATCAATTATGCTATAGGTGCTTTTTACCATGATACAACTATGCTTAATATGATGGATTTTGTTCCAACAGATGAATTTATCAAAGATGGAGATTTTAAAGATTTTCATACATCAAAGGTGTATTATTTTCTTAAATATGTAATGAATCAAAAAGATGAATCTTCATTAATTGCCGGGCTGCATCATGAATGTTATGGCTACGGCAGCGGTATATTGAAGAATTTTGTTAATAAAAAAATTAATGATCCAAAATATAAAGTTGAATTTTTGATGACATTTGAACCTGATGATATTATTAATGCAGAGGCTTTAGCATATTTCCCTGCTAAGATGTTGGAAATTGTTGATATATATGACAGTTTGAGTTTTATGGGCGGAACTAGAAATGAAGATCCATCAGAAGTTGTTATGTTTATGAGAGAAAATTTCATAGAAGATAAAATAAAAATAGATCCTATAATATTTAATCTATTTGTTCAATTTTTATCTGAAGTTAAAGGAATAGAGCTGCCGTCAGAGAATTAAAATATATTTGACTTTTAATGATAAAAATATATAATGTAAGCATGTATAATGTTGTAATAGCAGGTTCTACGGATTTCACATCAGATTGTATCATACAATTAAAAAATACAAATAATGTTAATTTGTGCGGAGTTATAGCACCTATTGATACAAAAAAAGATAGAAAGGGAAATATAATCAATTCTCCGACAGTTGAAACAGCGTTAGAAAACAATATTAATCTTTTTCAGCCTGAAAGTATAAATAAAGATGAATTTTATAATGTACTTACGGATTTAGCGCCTGATTTTTTAATAGTAGTAGCTTATGGTAAGATTTTAAATAAAAGAACATTAGCGCTTCCAAAAATAATGCCTCTTAATATACATGGTTCTCTTTTGCCGATATTAAGGGGAGCAAGTCCTGTAGAACATGCATTGCTTTATGGTTTTGATAAAAGCGGTACTACATTGCAGAAAATGGATGCTAAACTTGATGAAGGCGATATTATACTTCAGCATGAAATATCTATAGATTCTAATTGGCAGTTTAATGATTTATATGATAAAATTAAGGAAAGCGGTGTTTATCTTCTTAAGGAATTTTTTACAGATGTTGATAAATATATATCAAACATGGTAAAGCAGGATGATAGTTTAGCTACTTATTGTACAAAAATAAAAAAAGAAGATGGTAAATTAGATTTTTCAAAATCAGCATATATATTACATAATATGACAAGGGCATTTGTGAGATGGCCTACGGCATATTGTTTTTACAAAGATATGTCTGTAAGAGTTTTTAAGAGTGAATATAGAGAAACTTCAAATAATTGCAGTTCAGATTTTGGAAAAATAGTAGATTTTGATAACGAAGGTATATATATTCAGGCACTTAACGGCATTTATATTATAAAAGAATTACAAAGAGAAGGTAAGAAAAGACAAACAGTAAAAGAGTTTTTATGCGGTAATAAATTAATAAAAGGTGAATATTTTACTTAAAATTGAGGGTTGTATGGATAAATTAAAAGAAATATTTAAGAAAGTTGTATTTTATATCAATAAATTTATAAAAATCATTTTACCTGATGGTATTACAAGTGATCCAAAATCTTTTTTAGTATTCAAAAGATTAATAATTTTTGCTATTTTGCTTTTTGTTTTACAAGGCATCATTGTAACTATGATAGTGTTTGTAACTGTTAAATCCAATGGAGAATCATTTGTTCTTCCGGATGTTCAAGGGGCAGATGTATTTCAGGCATTCAATACACTTGAAAAAGAAGGCATGAATTTGAATGTACAGACACATTACTTTGATAATTATCCTTTAGGTACAGTAGTAAGTCAGGAGCCTAAAGGAGGTATTAGAGTAAAAAGAGGGAGAACTGTATATTTAGTTATTAATGTTGCAGAACAGGCTCTTATAAAAATGCCTGACGTTACAGGTATGAAATATGAAGAGGCAGTAAATATTATTAGCAATAATGTTATTAACAGTATGACAAATGTAAAAATACTTCCTAAGGTAGAGGTAAGCGATGATATGTATGAGAATAATGTTGTGCTTTCTCAAATACCTTCGCCTGAAGATGTTGTAGGTATGAATACAGAAATAATATTAACTGTTAATAATAAACCAACTCAAGAATAATAAACTATAGGCTTTTTACTATTAAAAAATAAAGAAAATACCTTTTTTTTCCGAATATAATATTGGAGAGTTGTACAGTGGGATCAAAATGTGAATTTTGCGGTAGCGACAAATCAGAGGTTTATATAAAAACTGATTTAGTAAGCTACAATAAATGTTTAAATTGCGGACTTATATATCAATATCCTATATTGAGTCAGGAAGAGATAAATGATATATATAGTGATAATTATTTTGAATATGAAGTAGCTAATCAGGAAAATTTTTTCGGTCTTATGAAATTAGCTTTAAAAGACATAGGATTTGAAAAAATAGAGAGTGAATTGCCTAATAAGAATGTACTTGATATAGGGTGTGCTACAGGTATGATGCTTAATTATCTAAAAAGTAGGGGATATAATGCTCAAGGCGTTGAAATATGTTCCTCATCAGCAGAATATGCAAGAAAAAATTATAATATTACTGTTCATGAGAAACCTCTGCTTGATATAGGTTTTGAAAGTGATTATTTTTCTTTTATTCACTTCTCGCATGTTATAGAACATGTTCCAAATCCTGGAGATACTTTAAAAGAAATATATAGAATACTTGCTAAAGGCGGATATTTAGCTATTACAACACCTAATGCAGAAGGAATGTTCGCTAAGAAATATGGGGGTTCTTGGAGAGCTGTAATGCCTCAGCATTTATGGTTGTTTTCTAAAACTACGTTATCTCAATATATGAAAAATATTGGTTTTAATATAATTAGTGATTTTTCTTGGGGATCTATACCTGTAGAAAAGAAACCTAATAAATTTATTAAAGCTTTTTTTGATAAATATGTTAAATTATTTAATAGAGGGGATGTAATGCTATTCTTATGTAAGAAGTAAATAGCTTTATTGTTTGAATTGATTTTAAGGAGAATATATGAATAATGACAATGGTAAACCAGCTTTATCAATAGATGCTAGTAATTATGAATTCTTATTTGATAATACTGTAAATACGAGAGAAATATATGATCAGATAGTTGATGTTGATAGTAATGATCAAAATTTATATGATGAATTACTAAGAAATTATGTTTATCCTGGTGATACCGTATTAAAATCAATTTCTAAACGTGAGGTCATTAAAGCTGGTAAGAATGTAAAATTTGATAAGATGACTGGTTCATATAAAAGCACTGCTCATGGATATGTATTTTATGATGAATTAAAATCTGTTTCTATAATACCAGTTATTAATGTTTCAGATAAGTGGCGCGGTGTGATGCTGCTTCCTCCTCAAAAAATTTTGAAAAAACAATTATCTATAGAAGATATACAGTCATTAATAGCAGAAATTCATATTAAATTAATGGTAAATTATGATAAAGTAGGTGAACTTGTAGATCATAATGTTAAATACAATGAAGGAGTTATGTGCGTCTTTGTAGAAGGAAGAAAACCAATAGACGGAAATGTTCAAAAAATTATATTGGACTATGATTTTAGTATAGATACAGGAAAAGAATCTGAATCTGGTTCTATAGATTTTAAAGAGAGAGGATTTATACATAATATAGAGGCTGGTATACAAATAGCACATTTTATGGAGGCAAAACCTGCTATTGATGGTCTTGATATATATGATACTGTTATGGAAGCTCATTATGATGAAGATCCTTGTTATAAGTTAGGAAAAAATGTTACTGTTGATCCTGACGGTATTGTTATAAGAAGCGGTATCAGAGGTATATTGACTAATCATAATAATACTTTATCTGTAAGTACAGTTGCTGAAATAGATAAGGTTGACTTATCTACTGGAAATATAGAAGTTAATGGTTCTCTTATTATTAAGGATAATGTAGCACCTGGATTTAGTATAAAGACAGAAGGCGATATACTTGTACGCGGTAATATAGAGGATGCCCAAATTGAATGTGCAGGCAATTTGATAGTATCAGGAGGAATAATAGGAGGTCCTAACAGCACTATACGTGTTAATGGCAAAATATATTCTTCCTTTATTAGAAATGCTACTATAATATGTAAAGGAGATCTTTTATCAAATCAGCTTGTTAATGCTGAAATAGCATGTAATGATAGAGTAATTGTTTTAGAAGGTAAGGGTGTTATAATAGGCGGAAATATTAAAGCTTTAAATGGCGTATGGGCTAAGAGCATAGGATCTATGAGTGAATCAAAAACTACAATTACTGTTGGAAGAGATGCTGAAGCTGATGCAGAGTTTAAGAATATTGTTACAACTGTCAAAACAAATAAAGAAGAAATCAGTAAGATTAAATCTCTTTTAGGTACTGAATATTTTAAAAATCCAAAGGCATTTATAGAAAGAATACCTCCAAATAAAAGAGAAGGTATTAAAGATATATTGAAGAGAATTACAAATCTTGTTAAAGAAACATCTCAGTTAGAAGCTAGAAGAGATGAAATGAGTGCTGAGTTTGAAAAATTATCTCACAGCAGCATTACTTCAATGGAAGGCTTTTTCCCAGGTGTTACTATTTATATTTCAAGTGTTAGAAAATATATATCTAAAAAGATTTCAGGTACAGAATACTTTTTCTCTAAAGAATTAAGAGATATATCTGAGAAAGCACCTAAACTTCTTCCTATAGAAGAATATGATTTTCCAAGAGATATAAAAGCAGATTAATGGATAAAATCATATATGAAAATAACTGTTATACATGGACAGAATCATAAAGGATCCACCTATCATATAGCTAAAATGCTTTATGATAAATTAGATGGAGAAATAAAAGAATTTTTTTTGCCTAGAGATTTTAATTCTTTTTGTGTAGGATGTAATAACTGTTTTATCAAATCTGAGTCCTTGTGTCCTCATTATAAAACTCTTAATCCTATTACAGATGCTATGGATAATTCTGACATTATTATATTGACAAGTCCTGTGTATGTTTATCATGTAACTGGTGCTATGAAAGCTTTTTTAGATCATTACGGATATAGATGGATAGTCCATAGACCTAATGAATCTATGTTTAAAAAGCAAGTTGTATGCATTTCTAGTGCTGCAGGAGGCGGTATGAAAAGTGCTAATAAAGATATGGCAGATAGTGCTTTCTTTTGGGGAGCAGCTAAAATATATAAATACGGATTTGCAGTTAGAGAAGTTACTTGGGATAATGTAAAAGATGACATAAAAGAGTCTATTTCTAAAAAAATGAACTTAGCAGCGATAAAAATAAAAAGAGAATACGGTAAAGTAAAACCATCTATAAAAACAAGAATATTTTTTAAGGTAATAAAATCGCTTCATAAAAAGAAAAACTTTACAGAAAACGATTTTAACTATTGGAATGAAAGAGGTTGGCTAAATAATACTATACCTTGGAAAAATTAATAAAAGATTAATTAATATATCTGTTTTGAAAATTAGCATAATAATTTTAATGTATAAAATTATAAAAAATATTAATTTAGTTTTGAAACAAGTTTACTAATAAAAAAGATAATACTAATATTTTAGCCTTGTATTTTATTTTATATATTATATTTCACAAACAGGAGATTGTCTTACTCTTATTTTTGCAGCACTTCCTTCACCAAATATTGAGTTCATATATTTTTTGTATTCTTCAGCTCTATTTATAGGTATTAAAGCCTGTATAGTTCCTGCAAATCCGCCTCCATGAACGCGGCATGCTCCATCATCTTTTAAGAAATCTTTTGTTAAAGTAATAGCCAATGCTACACCCATATTTTTTGAACTTGTAACAGAATAACAGTTTTGTAAATACATAAAGCTTGAAAGTCCTGATTCATTCATAAGTTTTATGTATGTTTTTATGTCATTATTTTTTAATGCATTTATTTGATTAATTACTCTTTCATTTTCTTCTAAAAAGTGATATGCCCTCATTATTGCTCTGTCTCCTATTTCTAATCTTAATTTTGAGGCATTATCTATTAATTCTTGTTTATTTATTTCTCTGCATACCTTTTTTCCAAAATAATTAGCAATGGCATTCATTTCTTCTCTTATTGCAGCATATTCATTTGTTAGTCCGCTGTGATCTCCCTTAGCATCTACTATCATAAGAGCGTATCCTTCTTTTTCGAAATCGTATTCAACTTTTTCTATTATAGGATTATCATTGTCTTTGAAGTCTATAGACATTATACCTCCTACAGAACAACCCATTTGATCCATAAGTCCGCAAGGCTTTCCAAAATAAACATTTTCAGCATATTGCCCAATTTTTGCTATATCAATTTTACTTATTTTATCATCATTGTATAAAGCATTTTGTATTTCGCCTATTAATGATTCAAAACTAGCAGAACTGCTTAGCCCGCTTCCAATAAGTACTTTATTGTTTAATGATATTGTACATCCGCCTGTATTATATCCTTTATTTTTTATTCCTGCACATACTCCTCTGTTTAAAGCATTAGATTTACCGTATTCATCTTTATCTATATCTAAATTATTTACATCTATTACATCCGGATTGTTAGAGTAATCTGTATAAACTACTATTTTATTGTCATTTCTTTTTGAAACAATTGCTAATTTATCTAAATTTATTGAAGCGGTTAATACGCATCCGTTATTATGATCTGTATGATTTCCTGATAGTTCTGTTCTTCCAGAGGCACTGAATAAATATACCTCTTCGTTTTTGTCTATATTTTCAAAATGTTTTATTGTGTTGTTTAGTCTGTCGTATGCCTCTAATATGCTGTCTCTATCTCCTCCATATATTGAGGAAAATTTTTCATCCATATTTTTTTCTTTTATTAATTCTTTTAATTGATTTATATTGTACATACTAACCCTCAGCTTATATAATACTTATATAGTTATGATATATAATTATATAAAATTTGTCAAAGATAAAATTGTAAATATTTTTATATAAATTTTATTTACATAATGATTTTATATTTACTTAAAATTTACTGATTATGTAAAAAAATAGAGGTTTTTTATTATTTTTAGTAAAAAATATTTACATTACTATAGACTTTTTTGATTTTTTGTAATATAATATTATTATAATAATTGAGCTTTATATAGGGGTTATTTATGAAATTTATGCAAACTTTGAAATTTAAAATGCCTTTTACTATCATATCTTCTGTAGCCTTAATGCTTTTGATACTTATGATAGTAATAATATCTGCTTCTGCAATATTTATGGAAAGAACTGCTATAAGCGGGTTTATGGAAACTGCTGATGGATATAGAGACTTAGTTTCTATATGGATTGAAGATCAGGCAGATTTGACTTCTGTTATATCAAAAGAATCTGAATTTTTAGATTATTTTGAAAATCCAAATCAGGATACTTTATCTATAGCAAATGGTGAATTTAATGAGCTTTTAAAAGAATTGGAATCTCATTTTTCAGCTTTTGCTTTAATAGATTTAAATGGGAAAGTAGTTTTGGATACAGCTTCCAATGAACATTTAAACACTGTAACTCAGAAAACTATATGGAAAGAGCTTCAGGAGCATAATTATAAATATGCTATTGAAGATGAGATTTATTTATCATCTGTTACAGGAAATTATGTTATAGGAGTTTTAGCAGGAGTATTTGATACTAATTCAAGACCTGCCGGAGTTTTATATGCAGAATTAAGATGGGATTCTTTTGTTCAAAAATATTTCTCTGAAATAACTATAGGAAAAACAGGAAACATATATATAGTTAATGAAGATGGAAGAAGAGTAGCACATAAAGAAGTTGAAAAAGTTAATACTATATCTATAGGTTCTAAAAATGCTTTGTCTGCTGCAGCTTCACAAAGAAAGGGTGCTTTGCATTATGAAGATGAAGGTAAAAAAATAATGGCTTTTTCAAGACTTGAAAATATAGATTGGATAATGTGTGTTACTATGCTTGACAGCGAGTTCTTTGCTAATAAAAATACTTTAATAAAAATAACTATAGTTTTGAGTGTATTGCTTCTTATTATTACATCATTCATCGTGGTTTTATATGTTAATAAAAATATATCAAGAGTTTTATCAAGAATGGCAAATGATTTGAACAGACTTGGAAACGGAGATTTAACTGTATCAGCACCTAGTAAATTTTTGACCAATAAATATAAAAATCATGAGTTTGGAATAATAGCTAATGGATTTAATAACACTATAGAAAAATTAAAACTTATAGTAAGTAATATAATAGACTCTTCTAATAATATAGAATTAACATCCAAAGAGTTAGCAAGCGGAAATAATGATTTGGCTTTAAGAACACAGTCTCAATCATCATCATTAGAGGAAACCGCTAGTTCTATGGAGCAAATGGCATCTACTATTAAAAATTCTGCTGAAAAATCTGTTATAGGAAATAATATGATGAATGATTCAAAGAAATCTGTAGAGGAGGCAGGAATTATAATAGACAGCACTACAAAAAGTATGGAAGCTGTTTATGAAGCAAGCAGAAAAATAACTAATATAACAAAATTAATAGAAGATATTGCTTTTCAAACTAATATATTAGCATTGAATGCATCAGTTGAAGCAGCACGTGCCGGAGAGCAGGGCAGAGGTTTTTCTGTTGTAGCTTCTGAAGTTAGAACTCTAGCACAGAATACTCAAACTTCTGTTAAAGATATTACTTCTTTAATAGCAGATTCTGATGAGAAAATAAGAGTAGCAACAGAAGCAGCAAGAAAATCTCAGGAGATATTTACAGATATTAAAGATAAAATAGAAAATACAGCAAATATAATGAGAGATATTTCAAGTACAGCAGTTGA
>NZ_CALXRN010000099.1 GCF_944390595.1 uncultured Brachyspira sp.
TATTCTTTTCTTACTATTAAATCATCTTTCTCCAATTCTTTCAAAGATAAACTCAATGTTTTATGAGATATATTATATATTATTCTTTTTAATTCATTATATCTTACAACTTTCAATTCTGATAATATATATAATATTATCATCTTATATTTACCTGATATCAATGACATAGTATATGCAAAACCTGTATCTTCCATATATTTTTCTTTTAATTTATTCTTTTCCATAATTTTACTCCTCTAATACTTTACTTATAGTTAGTATATAACATTTTTGTGTGTACTTGTTATTAATAATATATAATACTATAATAATAATATCAATAATAATTTATAATATAGGAGTAATAAAATGAAAAAAATATTAATATTAAATGGAAGTCCTAGGATGAATGGAAATACTTCTGACTTAATAGAAGAGTTCACAAAAGGTGCAATAGATAAAGGGCATGATGTAATAAGATTTGATTTAGATAAAATGAATATTCATTGCTGCAAAGGATGTTTGAAAGGAGGAAAAGATAAAGAAAGTCCATGCTCTCAAAAAGATGATATGTTAAAAGTATATCCTTATTATAAAGAAGCAGATATATTGGTATTAGCTTCACCCATGTATTATTGGTCTTTTTCTGCTCAATTAAAAATGGCTATAGATAGATTATTTGCAGTAACTGAAATCGATCCTAACTATAAAACACCTTACAAAGAATGTTTTATGTTAATGGCTGCTGAAGGAAATGATGAAAATAATTCTAAGCCTGTTATAGAATATTATCAGTATTTATTAAATTATCTTGGATGGAAAGATTTAGGATATTTAATAGCAGGAGGAGTATTTAATATTGGAGATATAAAAGGTAAGGAAGAATTAAAAAATGCTTTTGAAATGGGAAAATCTATAATGTAATATTTACATTAATTATTTTTGATATATAATATATGGTCAATAATTAATAAAATTACATGATATCTAAAATATGATTAAGGATTTTATATGCTAAATTTTGAACCAATAACATTAGAAAAACAGGAACTTTATCATAAATATTTTTCTATAACACCTCAGCAGTCAGCTGATTATACATTTATGAACTTATTTGGTCTTAAAGATATTTATATGCTTGAATGGGCTTTCACTGAAAAATTGGTTTGGATAAGGCAGAAATCCCCGTATACAATTTATTGGGCTCCTATAGGAGATTGGTTTAATACTAATTTTTGCAATGATATGAGCCCATGCGAAATATCAGGTGAAAGCATAATAAGAATTCCTAAAGAACTTGCATTATTCTGGGAAAAAACAACAAAAATAAAGGTAAAAGAATCAAGAGATGAATGGGAATATATATATGATTTAGATGAACTTAAAAACTTATCAGGAAAAAAATTTCATAAAAAGAAAAATTTATATAATCAATTTATAAAAAATGATTTTGAATACAAACATATAGATAGTTCTATGGTGGATAAGATATTTGATTTTGAGAGCAAATGGGAGATAGATGAATTAAATAATAATGCTGAGAATATCAATAATAATGATGAAGCTATAGAATCATGCGAAGCTTTTGAAACATCAAAATTAATATCGCATGAAATCAGAGCAGAAGCTGATATTGCAATGATAAAAACATTATTAGATAATTGGGATAATATCAACTATATAGCAGGAGGTGTTATATATATAAATAAAAAAATTGCTGCATATACTATAGCTGATTTAAGTATGAGAGATACTATAGTAGTTCATTCAGAAAGAGGGGATAGGGACTATAAAGGAAGCTACCAGGCTATTAATAGATTATTTTTAGAAAATTTAATTGATAGTGATAATAGATTTAAATTTGTAAACCGCGAACAGGATGTTGGAGATTTAGGACTTAGAAAAGCTAAGATGTCATATAACCCTATAGGATATGTTGAAAAATATCAAGGTTTTTGTACTGATTTTTAAAATAAACAAAATCTGCTTTACAATCATAAGTTTTTATATTATAATTTCATAATCAAATCAGAGGTTTTTATGTCATCAAAGTACGAAGAAATTTATAATAGCTTACTTGAAAAAATCAAATTCGGATATTATAAAAAGGGCGACATACTTCCTAGTGAATATGAATTGATGAAAGAATATGAAGCCTCAAGAGATACTATAAGAAAATCACTTCAACTATTATCCAATAATGGATGCATACACAAACATAAAGGTAAAGGTTCTATCGTAATTAATTCTAATATATACAATTTTGAATTCGGCGGAATATTCAGTTTTAAAGAAGTTGCTTCAAAAATGTATGGTAAAGTAGAAACTATAGTTCATAGATGTGAATGCATAAAACCGGATCCAATTATAAAAAAAGAATTGAAACTAAATGATGATGATAAAGTTTGGGCTATAGAGAGAATTAGAAATATAGATGGAGAAAATATTATACTAGATATAGATTTTATCAATGCTAGTATTATACCATTTATAGATGAAAATATTTTAAAAGATTCTTTATATGAATATATAGAAAATAATTTGCAATTAAAAATATCTTATGCCGAAAGAGAAATATCCTGCGAAAAAGTAAATTCTAATGATAAAAAACTATTAGATTTAAAAGGATATAATATGATAATAAATGTAGAATCAAAAACATTTTTATCAGATACTAAAGTATTTCAAGTAACATCCGCAAGACATAGACCGGATAAATTTAAATTCAGAGATTTTGCAAGAAGATAATAAATCTAATACTACTTTTTTATTGTAAATTTACAATTTGGATAATTACTGCATCCGTAAAATTGACCGTATTTGCCTTCTCTTAAAATTAATTTTCCTTTACATCTTGGACATATACCATTATTAATTTCTTGTTTAGTATCATTTATGTTTTTTATATGCTCTGAATTTGAAATATTAGTATGATTTGATATTAGTTTTTCATAAATATAATTCATTTCATCAATAGTATAATTATTTCCTTCATTAAAATTATTTAAATAATTTTTTAAATCGCATAAATTAATAACATTATTTATATCTATTTTATCAGCATTGTTTTGAGTAAATACAATTAATGAATGAATATTATATTTATTATCCAATAATTTTTTTAAATGAAATACATGAGATTTATTTTGTTTTATCGGATTATAAAAATAATTCTTTTTACCATGTCTTAAACATTGAGTCCATTTTTCTTGATTTTCACTTCCAAATATAAACCCGCTGTAATTTTTAGTTTCTATACAAAATATACCATTTCTTCTTATTTCAATATGATCTATTTGATGAGTTTTTCTATTATCATCAATTATTACTAGATTATTTATCTGCCTATGTTCAACTTCACTAAATAAAAATGGATTTAAAGCAGAATTAACTTCAAATTCTCCAACTTTTCCTTTAAGTGAATCAGTATATAAAAAATTAGGAATAAGTTTATTAGTAAAATCATTTAATAATCCCATGATTATAATATCCTTTTACATATCATATAAATAATTATAATCCTTAGTCATTATTTATCAATAATTTAAATTAATAAAAATCATAAAATACAATTGACAAACTTGTACGTATATGTTATTATATACGTACAAGTACGGGGATAATAGAATAAAATTATGGAGATATATTTATGGGAAAATTCACTGAAGACGCCGCCTTATTATTAAAATATGTTGGCGGTAAAGAAAATGTTAAGGTAATAACTCATTGTGTTACAAGAATGCGTTTTGTTTTGGCAGATACTAAAAAAGCAGATATTAAAGCTATTGAAAATTTAAAATCTACCAAAGGTACTTTCACTCAGTCCGGACAATTTCAAGTAATAATAGGTAATTAGGTTTCAGAATATTATAATGAATTTGTTAAAATTTCTGGTATAGAAGGAGTGAGCAAAGATGCTGTAAAAGAATCAGCAAAAGGCAATCAAACATTCCTGCAGCGTTTAATGTCTAACATAGCAGAAATATTTTCACCTCTTAT
>NZ_CALXRN010000100.1 GCF_944390595.1 uncultured Brachyspira sp.
TTGTTAAACCGTAAGCAGATGCAGCGATAAAAATGGAAGTTAATACTACGAATAACTTTTTCATAATTTATTGCACTCCTTGTACTAATTAATAAGCATAATAATATAACTTTTATACACTAAATTCCTTAATTTGTCAAGCAAATTTGAGTAAAAAAATAATTCATTATTTGATATTATCTATTATTAATATATAATCTTAATCAAAAATGTAATTATGTAAATTAATTGAAAAGAAAAAGGATAAATTATGTCTTCAAAAAAAACACAAAATAAAGCAAAAACTATAAAACCGCCTATTTTATTTTCAAAAACTCAGGAACTTATTAGTAAAATAACTAAACAGCTTGATGCTCCTTTACTAGCTTATTGGAACTCCAATGGCGGAAGCGTATGCCAAAATGATGTAATTGTGCTTTCAGATATACTAAAATATATTGATAAATGCGATAAAATATACTTCTTTATAAAAAGTTCAGGAGGAAGCGGACAGGCTTCTCTTAGAATAGTACATTTGCTTAGACAGTCTTTTAAAAAAGTAATAGCATTATTGCCTTTAGAGGCTGCAAGTGCTGCTACTATGTTATGCCTTGGGGCTGATGAAATACAAATGGGACCTTTGGCTTATATAACTGCTGTAGATACATCATTGCAGCATGAACTTTCACCTGTAAATAAAAACAATACCATGGTTTATGTAAGTCAAGATGAATTATCCAGAGTAATAAAATTGTGGAAAGAGCAGTCTTCAACAAATGATAATAATCCTTATGAACATATATATAAATACATACACCCTTTAGTTTTAGGAGCAGTTGATAGAGCATCTAGTTTATCAGTAAAACTATGCAAGGATATTCTCTCATATCACATGAAGGATCAAAAACTAATAGACAGTATATCAAATTCGCTTAATTCAGAATATCCTTCTCACAGCTACCCTATAACAATAAAAGAAGCTCAAAAATTGGGACTTAATGTAAAAGACATGGACAATAAACTTAATGATTCATTAATGTCATTAAATGAATATTACTCAGAAATGGGGCAGAAATCATGCACAGATTATGATGAACTCAATTATCATGATAATGAAATATTAAACATACATGAAGGTACCGGAATACAAATATATTATCAGGAAGATAAAGATTGGCATTACAGAGTTGAAGAAAGAAGATGGATTTCCATGAATGACAACAGTTCTTGGATAAAAAATACCATCACAAAAGGAAAACAAAAGAAAAGTATATTCCATATAAGATAATCACTATGATTTATTTTATTTCAGATACTCATTTTAATTCACACAGTATATTAAAAACTAGAAAATGCTTTAAAAGTTTGGATGATATGCATACTGTTTTAATTAATAATTGGAATAATAATATATCAAATGATGATGAAGTTTATATATTAGGAGATTTCTCTAATGAAAAAGGATATATAAAAACAGAAAGTATATTATCTAAACTTAACGGCAAAAAATATTTGTTAATAGGCAATAATGATAATTTTTTAAAAAATAAAAATTTTGACAGAGATTTATTTATATTCATAAAAGATTATTATTTGCTCCATACAAACATAAAAAATAAAAATTCTAAAACAATAGATATAGCATTATGTCATTATCCAATATATGAGTGGGACGGCATGCATAGAGGAACATTACACATACATGGACATATACATAAAAAAATATTTTATAATAAATTAGCTTTTAATGCCTCATGCAATATACATAATTTTTGCCCTATTTCATTAGAAAATATATTAAAAGAATTACAATTAATATAACTAACTTAAAAAATTTGTTAATAACATATTAAAAAATTTATTGCAAATATAAAATATATTTCTATTATTTTTTATATTATTGCAAAAATTATTAGTATTTAATTAAATTAAAACTTTTAATATTATAAAATTTTATAAATAAATTACTATTTTAATGTACTAAATGTTGCATTAATATAATTAAATATCGATATTAAATTATAAGTAAAAATATTTTTTATTAAAATTAATGATTATACACATTGATAATTCTTTCAAATATATCTATTACTTCTTTTGGTTTTACAACTTCTCTGCACTCAAAAGTATTAATCCCACATTTTTTTCCGCCGCATATACAAGCTGAATTATCAGGTTTTTTCTCTATAACATGACTGTTAATACCTATAGGAGAATTTTGATATGATGGTGTTGCAAAATATAAAGCCAAAGTTGGTATACCCACTATAGAAGCAACATGCATAGCTCCTGAATCATTGCCTATAAATCCTTTGCATAAACTTAAAACAGCAGCTATCATATCAAGAGACATATATGGTATTATAGGATCTTTAATAAGCATTGCTGATATTTTATCAGAAATCTCTTTTTCATTCGGAGTTGTAATAAATAATGTCAAAGCATCATATTTATTTGATAAATAATTTGCAGCCTCTGCAAAATATTCCTCTTTCCAAATCTTTCCAAGACTATTAGTAGCACCTATACCATAAGCAAATACCATTTTATTATCTGGATTCACTTCTTTCATGTACTCTTTTGCTTTATTAAGTATTTCATCTTTTATATTTAATTTTATTGTAGGTCTTTTTTTATCTATTCCAATAGCTTTTAGTAAATTAACATAATAATCTGCAGTATGTGCCCATCTTACATCTTTTCTATCAACAGCATCAGTTAACATAAAATTTCTATAATCTGCCTTATATCCTATACGTCTTTTTATACCATGTCCGAAAATTCTAAAAGCACTTTCAAATGAATTAGGAAAAAGCAAAGCAGCATCAAAATTATATTTTCTTAAATTTTGAAAATTTTTAACTTCTATGCAATCATCAACTAAATCGCTTACTGTAAATATACCGTACATTGATTTTTTAGCCATTACAGTTATTTTTATATCTTTATATCTTTCTTTTATTAGAGAAATTGCAGGCATAGACATAACAATATCTCCAAGCCAATTAGGCGAATGTATAAGTAAATTTTGTATATTATCCATAAATAAAATAATATAAAAACATAAAATTATAAGTCATCCAAATCTATAAAATCATTCATAAATTTTTCATAACCATTTATTATATTTTTATAAGCACTTCCTTCCATTATTAAATTATTAGATTTTCTGACATTGATAAAATATTCATAAAGCATAGAAAAGTCATTTTTAAAAGTATTTTTCCATGAATCTTTAGAATCATCAATAACATCTATATTACCGCAATTAAATATCATATATCTTAATAGCTTAGTTTGGCTGTTTTGAGAAGAAATAACCATCTCAATATATTTATCATTTACAAAAGTTAATTGATCCTGAATATATATAGAATTAATCACACTTTCATCTGTAGGTATTAATTTTTCATTTTCATCTATATAGTTATTAGAATAATAATTTACGTTATTAAATATTATGTGAAGGTAAAAATTAGGCACCTTAACATCTATGCTTTTCATTGATATTAATGTATTTGCTAAATTAGTTAAAGCAGTATCTAGTAGTTTAATTTTAACTTGGCTATTTGATATACTTATTTCTTTTATAACAGCACTATGCATTTGACTAAGTCCTATATAATCAATGCTTCTGCCCAATCTCATAGAATTAGAAAATAAAAAATTTTTATATACATTATCAGAGACATAACATTTTTCAAATGTTTCATCATCCAATATAATAGCATCTTTATCTGAACGCCCCTGATATTGACTATAAAATATAGTTTCATATACACTAGGCGACAGCATAGACGCTATCTCATATAATTTTACATTATTATAATCCATAAATCAAAAACTATATAACATTTCCTATACTTTTTATATCATAATCCATTATAAATAGCCTATATTTACTATCCACTCCATTATTTTTATTCAAAAAATCTCTGCTTACACAAGTAAACTTAACTGGAATATTTTTTTCATTTGAAATTTCAGATGCTATATTCTCACCTCTTTTGATATCTTCCATAGAAGTATCATGCATTAAATGAGTATTATTAATTATACCAGTTATTTTTAATCCAAGAGCACTCTCTATAGATATTAAATGTCCTAAGGCATAATCAAAAGTTGAATTCTCTTTTCTATTAGCATTTAATACAAATAATACATCTGTCTCATTAGTATCAACTTTATCCCTAAAAGTAGCAAAAGGAAGACTTCCTACAGAATTACCTCCCATATCAATTATGCCAATAATATCTTTTTTATTGAAAATAGAATACACTTCAGCAGATACAGCAGGCAAATCAGATCCGGATTGAGGCAAATAGCTTCCTATAACCTTTATATTATTACTTTCTAAGTATTTTGCATGCTCCCTTGATCTAAAATATGGATTAACAACATCTAAATCTGCTATATAAATAGGATCTGCGGTTAGACTTCTAATATAAAGACTATAGTTTATAGAAAAAGAAGTTTTACCTGCCCCATAATGTCCGCATATAATTGTTACTCTGTTATAATCCATAAAAAGTCATTCCCTAATTTCATACCTTATATTTAATAAATATACTATATTTTAGACTTTTTTCAATTTTTTTACTTAAATTAATTTTAGAATTATAAATATTATTTTTTATAATGTCAAATTTAATATATCAAAGAATACAAAAAATAATTTTTTATACTTGAAAATAAAAATATAGTCGATATTATATGATAAGATTGTATTTTTTAATTGAGTATAGAATAATTGTTTTAGGAATAAGAAATGAAAAAATATATATTTATTTTGATGCTTTTATATACTTCTTGTATATTCGCACAATATGCAACTAATGACGCCTATGTTCCAAATAATAATAACAATAATAATACAGCTGCAGCAGAAGAAAATAATCAAAATAATAATGAGTATATAACTAATGATGCTGTAATGGGAAGAAAACCTGCTGTAATAACTACTCCTATAACAGGGTTTAAAAATATAACATTAGGTGCAAGCAGACAGGATACAATAAATGCTATATTAAGCGACAATACAATGACTTTGCCTAAACAATATATGACTGGAACTGTAGATTTATCAGCCGAAGAAAGTGCTACATTTATTGCATTAGAAGAAAATAAATTTTATAAAAGCGGATATTTTATATTCAAAGATGATGCTCTATATTCTATAACCATAAATTTTCAGTCTAATCAAGTTGATTTTTTAGAATTACTATCTGCGTTAAATGCCAAATATACGAAAGGTGCTTTTTTAGATGCCAATACTGTAGCTTGGCAGAATGGAGATATAAGAATAATATTAGAAAGACCAAGCGTTGTTAAATATATAAATATGAATAATGTCACAACAACTTCAGATGTTAGAATAAAAGAAAAAGAGGAAGCTCCTCCTCAAAACACAAGAAAATCCATATTAGAAGGACTATAAATAAATGTATAAATATATATTGTTAATATCATTATTAATCTTACCATTAATATCATGCAGCGGAAATGATAAAGGTAAGAATGTAAAAAGAGTGGAAATAGTTTTAAAAGATAATGAAGAACATAAAGAAAATATAGAGATTAAAGATTATAATGAAGATAAATTAAAAAAATTAGCTTTATCATCTCTAAAAGAATTTTATGCTTTACCTTATAATGAAGAAAGTGTACGTATTGCTTATGAAAAATTTTATTCAACTAACTATAAAGAAATTTTAAGAAAAACTAGAAATATAAAAAATGCTGATGAATATGTACAAAGCAATCCTTCGCTTGATTTCGAATTTGAAACTACAATAGATAAAGTTTATGATATAAAATTAGATGGTAAAAAAGCATATATAGATGTTGATTCTTCTGTATATGACAGAGTCGAAGATACCACATCAAAAGCCAGACAAACTTTTGTAATGTCTTATGAAAATAATAGATGGGTTGTATTATAATATATACTCTATAATGCCTAAAACAATAAATAAATAACTATTAATAATACCGCATTTTTTTCCGAAAATATTAACATAATAATATCATTATTATTTAGGAGTTTATCTTGAAAGAGCCAATTATCGCTGGACTAGATGCAGGAAGTGCATCAATAAAAACTATCATCGCCCGTGTTAATGATGATAAATTAGATGTTATAGGAATAGGTGAAAGCGAAAGTGAAGGCATCAAAAAAGGGGTAATCATTAATATAGATGCTGCTGCTAATGCTATAGAAAAATCTATAAATGAAGCTGAACACATGGCTGGCTTACAAGCTCCTGATATAATTGCAACTATAGGCGGAGATCATATAAAAGGTTTGAACAGTAAAGGCGTAATAGGCGTTAATACAAAAGATAAAGAAGTTACAATAGCTGAAGTTGATAGAGTTTTAGACAGTGCTAAAAATATATTAATACCTGCTGACAGAGAAATTATAGAAGCTATAGAACAGGAATATTCATTAGACGGACAGGATGAAATAAAAAATCCAATAGGAATGTCCGGAACAAGATTAGAAACTAAAGTACATATAATAACAGGTCTTAAGCATGTAAGCGAGCATTTAAGAAAAACTTTAAATAAAATGCGTTTTTCCGGAAAAGACTTTATAGTAAATATAAGAGGAAGTGCAGAAGCCTGTCTTACTGAAGATGAAAAAGAACTTGGTGTTGTAGTATTTGATATAGGACATTCTACTACTTCAATGATGGTATATTTAGAAGGATCTGTGTGGCATACAGCTGTAATACCTGTAGGAAGTCAGCATATAACTAATGACATAGCCGAAGGATTAAGAATAACTATACCTTCTGCAGAAAGATTAAAAAGAGATCATGGATTTGCTTTCATAGATATGGTTGGAGAAAAGGAAATTATTGAAGTTCCTACTGCAAGCGGACAATTAAAAACTTTGCCTAAAAGAGTATTAACAGAAATAATACAGCCTAGAGTAGAAGAAATATTCAGTTTATGCGGAAAAGAATTAAGTAAAATGAAGTATATTGATTCTCTTTCTGCTGGTATGGTATTCACTGGAGGCGGTGCTTTGCTTCCTGGACTTGTTGAACTAGCTAAGGCTTATCAAACAGCTGTTAAAGGGGCAGCACCTATTACTGCTAGAATAGGAGTACCTGATAAGATAGAAGGTATAAAAGATATTTCAAATAATCCAGCTTATTCTGCGGTTATAGGAATACTTATGATGAGTTTAGATGAAGCTACGCAGGTTAATATTCCTTCCCATAAAAAGCAAAATGAAAAAAGTAAATTTAAATTTAATTTTAAAAATCCATTCTCTGAGTTTTTTAAATAATTATTTAAATTTATTAATCATAAATATATTTGATTTTTAAACCTTTATATATATAATTAAAATAACATACATATTAAGGCTTAATAATGGAACAAGAACCAAATAAAGATGATATTCTTGCCATAACAATGCAGCTTATACTGGCAAGAATAGTTATGATTAGTAATTTAGCAGCTTCAATCAGCTTAATTATAGTAAACAACGGCATCAAAAGATACTATTTTATTGCAGCATTAATTTTTTCTCTATTCCTAGTTATATATTTTCTTAAAACTATAAAAATAAAAATGTCTTTAATATATAGTATAATTCTAGCAGGAATTATATTTGCTGCTAATTATTTTTTATAAAATATTCTAATTTCACATCTCAATAGTTAAGTTAAAACTATAAATTTTGACAAATTGTAATTTTTTTATATAATCAATTAATTATTATGGAGGTATATCAATGGGATGTCTTGGTGTATTATTTGCTTTAAGTGATAAAGATTTAAATAAATTATTAAAAACTTCAAGGTTTGAAAGACCTGATTTTATTTCTGAGTATTTAGAAGAAATTTATTTTGAAAAGCATACAAAATATGTTTATGAACTTGATAAATCTTGGGACGCTATGCATAGATGTCTTTCCAGCGATGGGCTTTTAGTATTCGGCGATGATAATTATCCTTTAGGCTCTATTATAATGGGCGGAGATGTTTTATACGGAAACGGAGATGATGAGGAAGATTATATTATCACATTAAAAAAGGCAAATGCAGTTAAAGATATTGCCTCAAAAATAGAAACAATAACAAAAGAAC
Organism: uncultured Brachyspira sp.; assembly: GCF_944390595.1. GTDB lineage: Bacteria > Spirochaetota > Brachyspiria > Brachyspirales > Brachyspiraceae > Brachyspira. Next base: position 8,085 of record NZ_CALXRN010000100.1, read on the forward strand.
AATTCAAAGAAAAATATTTTAAAATAGATGAAAAAGATTATGAATATCCTTTAAGCGATGAAGATTTTGAATATACTTGGGATTATTTTTACAGAAGTATAGAGTTTTGGAAAAATGCTTCAGAAGCAAACAGATCTGCTATATTTACAGTTGACCAATAATGTTTAAATATTTTATCTTTATAACATTTATTTTTTATATAAATGCTTTTTCTGTAATGAATGATGATATTTATAAATTAAGTGATTTAAAATATAAAGACTATGATATATACAGAGAAAAATCAAATATAATTGGTTTTCATAAAGATGAGTATAATTATAATTTATTTTTAGAAGATAATAATTTTAATACAAATAATTTATATATAAAAACATTTGACAGATATGCAAATATAGAATTAAAAATCAATACAAAACAAAATCAAAAATATAATATACAAATACTAGAAATAAATATAATTAAATCAAACAGAATATTAAACACATATAAAATGAATATATACCCTACTCTATTTAATGTAGAAATTACAGAAGGATACAATAATTATAAAGCTGTAAAAGAAAATAAATCATTTACAATAAAAATAAATAAAAATATTTTTGATGAAATAAATGAAAGAAATATAAGCTCATTTTTAAAAATTGATTTTTATTTAAATGGAAGTAAAAAAATCAAAAATTTTAAAGAAATAAATAGCAGTATAAAAACTTTTGATATAGAACTTTTCAGCAGATATCCTTATTATTTTAATACTTATAATATAAAAATAATTTATGAGTAATATATTTTATTTATATTAATTATATATTATTTATTTCATCTATTATCAGGATCAAATTTCTGTAATAGTCTTATAAGTAAATAAGCTGCTAAAAACATTATAGGACATAATACCCATTCAATACCTTTTGGAAGTCCTGGAAAAACTTGTATAATAGAACCCGATACAAAACCGGATATTATTAAATAAGAAGATTTAACATAATGCTCCATCCAATATTCTAAAATTTTAGTAGTAAGAACAACACCTAAAATAGAGCCTACAGCCAAAGGAATTAAATATGGGAAATATAAATTATGAACTGCGTCAATAGTTTCCCTATATATACCCAAAAGCAGAAACATATATGAAACACTTATGCCAGGCAATATCATCGCAATAGCCACAATAAGACCGGCAATTATAAGTATAAAATACATAAAGACTTCGCTTCTGTCTCCTGAACTGCTGAAAAACCCTTCCGGTATTATTGATATTAAGTATACTATGCCGGCACCTAGAAGAATGTATATAATACTTAAAAAATCGAATTTATAAGATTTTGTTTTATTATAAACTGTATTAAATCCTCCTAAAGCAGCTCCCATAAAAAAGAATGAAGAAACCGTATAATATTTTTCTATTATATTAGATAAAGGCTTTGAAACTATAACCATTCCCAAAACAGAACCTACGCAAAAAAATATTAAAAATAAAAAGTTAATTTTATTTTTAGAAAAATAATTCTCATTCTTTGAGAAACTTAAAATCCCGCTTAAAGAAGCAATTAATTTATCATATATTCCAAGTATCATTGCCATAGTACCGCCGCTGAATCCTGGCACCAACATTGAAGCTCCTATAATAAAACCTTTAATAGAAGTATATATATAATTCATCATTCCAGTTAAATTCATAAACTATTACAATCCTATTCTTTATTAATTTGCGAAAAAAAGAATATATTATATATAAATTTAAAGCAAGTATTTTTTACAATAGTTTTACAATGTTTTAATTGATATTTAAATAATTTTAATTTATTATAAAAAATAATATACATAAAGAGGGTAAAAAATGAAAGCAGTTCTTTCCGTTATTTCTATTTTTATTTTAATGATTGCTATAATTTCCTGCGGCGGCGGAAACAAAGAAACAGCAGAAAATACTCAAACTAATCAAACAGAAACTAATCAAGTATATATTAATCCGACAACTACAAATAATACAGATATTGATATTAACTTTGATACAACTAAATATACTAATGAATATATTCAAGGTACAGAAAAAGATCCTATAGCTACAGGATA
>NZ_CALXRN010000101.1 GCF_944390595.1 uncultured Brachyspira sp.
AAAGAAAATGCAAACATTAATGTTACAATAAATATTTTCTTGAGCATTATACAACCCCTTAATATATTAAGTTCTACTAATAATACTCTATTATTCAATAATTGCAAGTAAATTTATAAAATTTATATTTATTATAATAATAAATTTTTATTTACATTTATACAAATTCTTAAAGAATGCCTTGAAAAAACATCTATTTCTATTATACTTTATATTAGTTTATATTTTTAATGTATTTAACTAATATTATAATGTGTAGGCAGTATATGAAAAAGATTATAAACAATATAGATAATATCATATTAGAAGAACTTAAAGGTATGCATAAAGCCCATAATAACATTATAAATATATGTTATGATCCTATTTTTATTACAAGAATTAATAAAAGTAACAAAGTTTCTTTAGTATCTGGAGGCGGTTCTGGGCATGAGCCGCTTCATGGAGGATTTGTAGGGTATGGTATGGTATGTTGGATGCTGCCTGTCCTGGAGCTGTATTTACTTCTCCCACTCCTGATCAGATGGAAGAGGCTGCAAAGACTGTTAATAGCGGTAATGGTGTAGTATTTTTAGTAAAAAACTATACTGGTGATGTTATGAATTTTCAAATGGCTGAGGAGCTTTGCAAAGCAGAAGGTATTGATGTAAGAAGCGTTATTATAGAAGATGATGTATCTGTTAAAGATAGTTTATATACTACCGGAAGAAGAGGGGTTGGAGCTACTGTATTTTTTGAAAAAATATGCGGAGCTTATGCTGAACGCGGTGATAATATAGATAAGGTTTTGGAATATGCTGATTATTGTAAAGAGAATGCACGTTCTATGGGTATGGCTTTGACTTCATGTACAGTACCTGCAGTTGGTAAACCTACATTTGATATATCTGATGATGAAATAGAAATGGGTATTGGAATACATGGAGAACCTGGAAGAGAAAGGATGAAAATAAAAACTGCTGATGAGATTGCAGATATTATGATGGATTCTATATGTTCAGATATACCTTATAAAAGCAATGATGAACTTATTTGTATGGTTAATGGTATGGGGGCTACTCCTTTAATGGAGCTTTACCTTTTTTTATAATTCTGTTGAAGAAATTGCTTTAAAAAAAGGATTAAAAATAATAAGAAATCTTGTTGGTAATTATGTTACCTCTATAGATATGGCTGGGGTTTCTATTAGTTTAATTAAAGCCAACGATGAAATATTAAAGTTGTGGGATTATCCAGTATATACAGCAGCTTTAAGATGGGGAATGTAATATTATGTATACTAAGGCTAAAATAAAAGAATGGCTTATCAATTTATCATATACTTATGAAGAAAATAAAGATTATTTAACAAAGTTGGATTCTGATATAGGGGATGCTGATCATGGAATAAATATGAATAGGGGATTTAATTTTGTAAGAGATATGATTAATGCTTTAGATGAAAATGCTAGTATATCATCTATATTTAAACAAACAGCAACCTTGCTTATAAAAAATGTAGGCGGTTCTTCTGGTCCTTTGTATGGTACTTTTTTTCTTAATGCTAGTATAGTTTCTTCAAATAAAGAAGAATTATCTTTGACGGATATATTAGAAATATTTAATAAAGGTACAAATGCCATAGCAGCACTGGGGAAATCAAAAGCTGGTGAAAAAACTATGCTTGATACTTTTTATCCTACATTGGAAGCTATAAAAGAATTTGCATCAAAAAATAATGATATAACGAATGAAAATTTAGAAGATTTTAAAAATAATATTTTGAATATTTCAGAAAATGCTATGAAGTCTACTGTAGATATGCTTGCTACTAAGGGTAGGGCTAGTTATTTAGGAGATAGAAGCATAGGGCATCAAGATCCAGGAGCAACATCTTCTTATATGTTAATAAAAGAATTAATAAATGTTTTATAAAAATTAATAAAAAGGAATTAATGTGGTTAGTTTAATATTTGTTTCACATAGTTATGAACTTGCTAAAACAGCAGTTGATTATATAAGGAAAGTAACAAATACAAATGTAAAAATGGCTTTTTCTGGAGGAACTGGTGATAATCATAGTGAAATGGGTACGGATTCAATAGATGTTTTTAATGCTATAGAAAGTGTATATTCTGATGACGGAGTTTTAATATTTTGCGATTTAGGAAGTGCTCTTATAAGTTCAGAACTTGCAATATCTATGCTTGATGAAGAAAAATCAGTTAATGTAAGAATGACATCGGCGCCATTTATAGAAGGCGGTATTAATGCGGCAATACAATCATCTCTTAATAAATCATTAGATGAAGTTGTATCTGAAGCTATAGAAAGTTTAACTCCTAAAATATCTTATGTAAAAGATAAATTGGATTATAATACTGTTGAAGTTTCAAATGATATAGAGTTTAAAGACTATGTAAAAGGTGAATATAAAATTTTGCTTGAAAATGGTTTTCATGCAAGACCGGTATTTATGTTTATTAATATAATAGCCAATTCCAAAAGTTTAGTATACATATCCAATAAAACTAAGCATAAAGCCCCAGTATCTGCTGACAGTATAACAAAAGTTACATTGCTTAATATAGAATACGGCGATATAATGGAAATATATGCCAAAGGTCCTGATGCTGAACAGGTATTGGAAAGATTTGAATATTTAGTTAATGGTAAATTTGAAACTAGAAATAAAACTGTAAAAATAAAAGATATAGATAGTAATTTGATAGTTGTTTCTGATGGTTATGCTGAAGGAACTGCATTGTATATATATTTTGGTGTAAATATAAAGAAAGAATACATAAAAGATCCTAAAGCTGAGAAAGAAAAGTTTATACTTGCTATTAATAATGTTAAAAAAGATTTATTAGAACAAAAAAGCATAATAGAAGAAAAGAATCTTGAAAATAATGAATATTTGATATTTGAAACTTATATATCTATGTTGTTTGATGATTATGTATTAAAAGAAGTTTATGATTTGATAGAAAATAAAAAATATTCAGCAGCATATTCTTATAATAAAGTTATGAAAAATATATTTAAAAGTTTTGATGCTTTGGATGACGGATATATAAAAGAAAGAAAATATGATATAGAAGATATTCTTTATCAAGTATTAAAATATTTATTAGATATAAAATTAGATTTGCCTAAAGAAGAAAATACTATATTAATAGTTGATAATATATATGCTTCTATTGTAACAGAGATTAAACAGAATATTAAAGGAGTAATATCTATAAATGGAAGCCCTATGTCTCATGCTGCAATTTTATTAAAGGCATTAAATATACCTTATGTTATATTTTCAGGAGCTATGCAATTAAAGGGAAAAAGTATTATTATAGATACAAAAAATAAGGAAGATAAGATAATTTCTTTCAAGAAATAATATATTATGCCTGTTTTACTGTGAAAGGTTTTTTATTGTTATATGCATATATAAATGTTATTATATTTTTTATGACTGGATAAAAATATGAGTATTAATACTATAGTTATAATAGTAATCGTTTCTATTGTTATATTATGGCCTATATTAAAGAAGGCTGCTAAGCATATAAGAATAGATAATTCTGAAGAGAGTATACATATAGCATGTTTATATGGAGATTTGCCAAAAATAAAAAGGCTTTTAGAGTCAGGTGTAAATATAAATTCTAAAGATTTCAGCAATAAAACTCCATTAATGTATGCTGCGGAGGATGGTGCTGTTGATACTATAGATTATCTGATTAGAAATGGTGCTAATATTAATGATATTGATGTTAGAGGCGACAGTGCTTTAATAATAGCATTAAAAAATAATAATGTAAAAGCATCAAAACTGCTAATAGAAAGCGGAGCTAATTTAGATATAAGAAATGAGGATAATAAAGATGCTTTGAATATAGCGTCAGATATAGATTCTAAAGAAATGGTTGAATTAATAAAAAATAAAAGAGATGATAATAAAGATATTACCATCTCTTCTAATTAAATTATCTATTATTGTTGCTTCTTGTTATATTTGTAGAACCGCATATAGGGCAATGAGATACTGAGTCTTCTATGATATCATCAATTTGAGTTATATCATCATCTTCTGATATATTTATCTCTTTATCATCAACTGCCCAAAAATTAGAACAGTCCTTACAATAAAAATGTATTAAATATTCTCTATAAGTTGGATAATTTCCTTCTATTTTTCTATATCCGTCTATAATATTATGTTCCATGTACCCTCCATTTTTATATATCATTCATTATTTAATTTAGTATTTTTTTTAAAAAAGTCAAATACATTATTTTGTCGAAATATTCTATATTAAAAATTAAAAAAAATAAACAATTATTTATATATTTTTTACATTAGGTATTATTATTATGTTTTATTAGTAACAAGGATAAAGGAGCTACTAATGATAAACAGTATGAAAATTTTTATTTTAATTATTTCTTTAACTGTGTTATCTATTTCAAATGTATTTGCTGCTGATATGCCTATACAAGCAAATCAATTACCTCAAAATGCTCAAAGTTTTGTAAAAACTAATTTCCCATCTGATCAAATAGTTTATGCTGAACAGGATAGAAATAGTTTTAAAGTAGAATTGCAAAGCGGTGTGGAAATTGATTTTGACAGAGGCGGTAATTGGACAGATGTAAGTTCTAAAATGCCTTTACCTACTGGTTTTATACCAGCTAATGTTTTGAAAGCAGTACAGGGAAAATATCCTCAAGTTGCTATAATGGAAATAAGTAAAGAATACAATAGTTATCAATTAAAATTAGCTAATAGAATGGAAGTTTATGTTGATAATAATGGCAACCTAATGGGAGAAAAATTAGATTAATAAAATTTTATTTAATATAAAGCTAGTATGAATTGTTTAATTATTCATGCTAGCTTTTTTATTTTTTTTATTAAATTCTTTGTTTTTTGTAAAAATATCTTGTTTTTTAGTAAAATAATAGTAAAAAACGTATTAAATAACAAAAATTTATTTACAATTAAATTTTATAATTTACTGTTATTTTACATTTTGATATAAAATGTAATTTTTTTATAAAATTTAAGTAAAAAATATTGACAAAACTTGTTTTATGTATTATATTATAAATATAACAATTAAACAACAAGGAGCATTTTTTATGAAAAAACAATTAAAACAAATCATTTTAGCAGCATCTGTAATGATGTTATCTATCGCTACTGTATTTGGAGCTGACATACCTATACAAGCAAATCAGCTTCCAAAAGCTGCCCAGGATTTTATCAAAGCTAATTTTGCTAATGATCCTATAGTATATGCTGAACAAGACAGAAACAGTTTTTTGGCCGAACTGCAAAGCGGTGTAGAAATTGATTTTGATAAAGATGGAAATTGGACTGATGTATCTGCTAATAATAAACCATTACCTACAGCATTTATACCTGCAAATATAATGCAGGCTGTTGAAGCAAAATACAAAGGTGTTGCTGTATTAGAAATTAGTAAAGAATATCTTAGCTACAAATTAAAATTAGGTAATAACAGAGAAGTTTATGTTGATAATAATGGAAAAGTAATAGGTGATAAATTAGATTGATAGAAAAGCTTAATTAAGTAAGGGCTGGTGATAAATTCACTAGCCCTTTCATTTTTTTATAACTATTTTAAGCTAGGATCGAAAATACTATCTTCATTCAATAAATCTTTATATTCAGTAAGATAATAAGCTATAAGTTCATTAATCTGTTTTGAATATTTATTTCCCATATTTGAATCTTTCCACAATATTTCATTTAAAATTCCAGTTACTACATTCTGAAGAGTATAAGGAACGGCATATTGTCCTTCATGATGAAAACCTATATTATGCATATGTTCATGAAACATTAAACCTGCTGTATTAGCGTATTCTTGACTTTGCATATAAGTAAAATAGTCTCCAAATAAAACAGAATCTAAACTGCCCCAATTACCAGAGTGAAAACCTACCCATTCTCCTATAGGTATTTCATTTTCTGGCTGAAGTCCGTAACGCAAATATCTAGATTTACCTTGCCAACCAGTACCGGTGCCAACAGCAACATTCATTTTTCTATATACAAAATCATATTTAAGAGAACGAACACAGTCAATAACTTTTTGAGCTTCGTATTTATCTCCTTTTTTAAGATTATGTCCATTATAGCTGTCATTTACAGAAGAACCCAATTGAGAATCAGCTGCCTTTACACGGTTGGCAAACTCCTCAGTGTTAACTGCCATTCTAATAAGAGCCATACATACTAACATATATTTTTTTTCATCTACTGTAATAATAGTATATTTATTTAGTATGCTGTCTATTTCAAAATTTTCTATACCAACCTGCCAGTATGGATATTTTTTGTTTATAGTTTCTTTACTGAAATCATCGGGTTTTAATATATTATTATTGCATCCCAACATAAATAACAATAATAAATTAAGTGTAAATAATTTTTTATCATAATAACCAACTTTTATTTTATATTAGGATCGAAAATACTATCTTCTCTTAATAAATTTTTATATTCAGTGTAATAGTAAGCTGTAAGTTCATCTAATTGTCTTGCATATTTATCTTTTAAATCATCATATAATATTCTTTCAATTAATTTTTGTACAACATCTTGAAGCCCGTAAGGTACATTACTATTTTTATTAACATCGTTATGAGTAAATCCAATATTATGCATATGTTCATGGAACATTAAGCCTGAAAAACTTGCATATCCATATAAACTATCACCGGACCATTTTATCCAATTATCATTTTCAAATCCTACCCAATCTGCTGTCGGTATTTGATCTGGGTTCTGACCTCCCATATATCTTGCATATCTTGAAACACCTACAGTACCTAAACCTGCTCCGCCTGTTTTTAGTTTTTCATAGGTGAAATTATATTTTAATGTACGTACTACTTCTGTTAATTTATCAGGATTGTATGCTTCTCCAGCCTTAATACTAAAATTTCCATAAGAGTAATTTGCTGCTGCTGTTAGATTTCCTTTAGCTTTTACTGCAGTTGGAAATTCATCAGAATTTAAAGCTGTTCTAATAAGTGCCATACATCTTAATATAAAACGTTTTTCTTCAACTGTTATTGTGGCATAAGATGTTAAATTATTAGCTATTTGAAAGTTAGCAACTCCTACCTGCCAATAAGGATATTTTTTATTAATGGTTTCTTTGCTGAAATCATCAGGTTTTAACATGCTGCTATTACAGCCAAATATAAATAACAATAATAAATTAAGTATAAATAATTTTTTTATCATTAATATTTCTCCAATATAATTTAATTAGAAGGCAGTATCTTAATACCTGCTTGAAAACCAATATCAAAGCTGGATATGGTTTGTTTTGTCATTTTGGCAAGAGCCTGATTATTATTAAGTGTAGGGTTTTTTAATGTCATTCCGAAATCTCCTCCTATATAACCTCCTAAAGCAATAGCAAATTTTTTATCAGTATAAATAGAGTATTCTACTGAAAATTTCAGATAAGGTATTATAATAGGATTGCTGAATATTTTTTCAATTTGCGATGCATTATAATGTTCTATATTTCTATTGATATATAATGTATTATAATTCATATATGATGACATTATTCTAGCATATAAAGGTACTTTGATGCCTGCATTAATCCCAAATGAAAATTTTTTCCAATTTAATTTTGGATAAATACCAAAGGCAAGACTTTCAAACATATATTTAAAATCATTTTTATAAATTTTATCACCGCTTTTTCTATAAAATACAAATTCATCATGTGTATATCCTATTTCACCAAGCAGGCTGAAACTGAAATCTCTGTTTATGTTAAATCTGTATCCTATATGAAATAAAACCCCTGCATCAAAACCAACACCTGAGTTTCTATTGGCCTGTTTAACAGCTGCATTAAAATTTTCCTGCTGCTGCTGAGTCGCCTTATTATTTGTCAAAGCATATTGATTAATTCCAACTCCAATTCCTAACGGTACAAATATACCAATCTCTAAACCGCTTTTAGCAAATAAACTTCCGGATGCTAATAATACTATTATAAATATATTTAATAATTTTTTCATAATTTTCTCTGTTTATAACCTTATTTTATATTTTCTAATTCATTGGCCTTATTTTAGTACCAAGCTGCAAACCTATATCAAGACTGGATATATTTTCTATAGGATTGTTAAGCTGATTGTTGCCTTTGCTTTTATCATTATATTTCAAAGCAAAATCATAACTAATATATCCGCCTATAACAAAATCAAATTTACGTGATGTATATACTGCATAATCCAATGTTAATTTTAGATATGGTATTATATTACTTGAAAAATAGTCTTTGTAATTTTTTGTATTAATGATTTTTATAGTTTCATCGCTATAGCCTAATAATTTATTATAATATGAATCATTAATGGTGCCGTGAACAAAAATTTTCATTCCTGCTCCTATACCTATAGAAAATCGTTTATAATTGAATTTAGGCATACTCCAATAACTATGCTGTCAAAACTATAATATTTATAATGCTGCATTTTTAGATATAAAGAGTTTGTATTCTCATCTTTAAGTCTGTAATTAAATGTATCTCTATTGTATCCAAATTCACCCATAAAACTAAAACTTATATCTCTATTAAGCTCTAATCTGTATCCTGCCTGAAATAATACACCAGCTTCAAAACCTACATGCGAAGTTCTTGTATTATTGCTTATATTTGCATTATATTGATTAGTTTGAGCTTTATTAAAATGTGAAGGAGGTTTATTAAAGTAATGTATTCCTATACTCATTCCTAGAGGTACAAAAATACCTAGTTCTAACCCGCTTTTTGCAAATGATGTTGAACTTATAACTAGTAATATAATTAGTATTTTTATTGATTTCATTTTTGACCTTATATTGATTTATTTTAGTATAATAACATACGTTAACATATTATACAACATATTTAATTAACATAAAAATATATATCTTTTACAAATGAAACATTTTTTTATTAAAAAATATTTGTAGAAAATAAATAATATTATATAATCTTGATATTTAATACGGATAAATATATGAAAAAATTAACATTAAAAAATAATAGTTTTTATATACTTTCTTTTTTTATTGTACTATTATTATACTATTCTATAACTCAATTATTGTTTCCTATGTTTTCGGTAAACAAATTTGATTTTAATATAATAGATATTATCTATGCTTATATATTTTCTTTAATATCATATATACTTTCTAATAAAAATAAAATAACATCATATTTATTTATAGTAGTTGTGGTATTTTCTTTTTTTACTATAGAGCCTCTTTGTATAACAATAGATGCTAAACCATTATTTTTTACTGATATGCCTGATTTATATCCTTCTTTGATTGAAGTATTGCCTTTATATATGCAGATAATTACAATATCGGCAACTACACTTTATTTTGGTCTTCTATTGGCTTATGCTGTATATTTTATATATGGACTTTATAGAATATATAAAATAAATATAAAGAAAGCTGTTATAATGACTTTAATAGTTGCTGCTGTAACTTATATATCGTTTTTCAGACCTGTAGCTATAAAATCAATATATGCTGATTATATAGATATAGCGAATAGATATGGTATTATAAATACTATAAGTTATAGAATATCTTATGATAAATCAATAAAAATAACTGCAGATAAAGATAATGTAGAGGCAGCATTTAATTTATTAAAAGAAGCAGAAAGTATAAGAGATATATCAAAGCTGATAGTTCCTTATAATGATAATATAAAAAGAGATGTATTTGTTATATTTATGGAATCTTTTTATGATTATGAGCATTTTTTACCTCTTATGGATAAAGATCCTTTTCCTAAAGAATATAGAGAATGGGCAAGCAATTCTACAAAGGTAGGACCTAATGACAGTTACGGCAGTTTATTTGCAAGAACATCCGGTTTGATAGGATCTTCTCCATTATTTCCAAAAAAACAAAAAACACCTATATATTCAGCTCTTCCATATTTGATGAAAGAAAATGGATATCATACGATAGCATTAGAAGAATCAGGAGTTACATATTATCTTGATGCATTATTTCCTAATATTGGAATGGATGATGTTGTATTCAATTTGGGGCTTACAAATATAAAAAATTATATAAAAACAAATGAAAGTGATAAGCCTATATTTTTATCTGGTTTTACATTTATGGGACATGCAGGAAGTCATGTTGAAAATGATTTAGATGTGTATGAGAATAACAAAAGACTCATGGATAAAATAAGTAAAAAAGATATACCTGTTCTTGTAGAAACAATGGAAAACTCTGCATTATCAGCAAAGGATATAATAGATACTAGAGATGTAATATTAGAAAAATATCCGGATGCTCTTATAATATTTAAACATGATCATTTATATCCATATTTAAAAAATATAATATATAATTCAGATATAGATGAAGATATCAAAAAAAATTTTTTCTATACATATACAATTTCTCCTATATTAATATGGAATGGCACAAATGGTAGTTATAAATTTGAAGAGGATGGTTTTCCTCCTGAGAATATACCTATGTTTATTGCTGCTAATACAAAAGTAAATTATACAAACTCTATAATATCATTGCTTTATAAAGATAAAACGGATAATATTATAAAATTTTATAATTCTTTTTATACAAATGATAATGGTAAGATAGTAAAAATTGAAGTGGATAAAGATAGTTTATCATACAAACAAAATGAAGCTCAAAGAATATTGTCTGAGGATATATTAAGAGGCAAAAAGTATTTTCATGTTTTAATAAATAAATAGTTTTATTCATTGTTATATAATATCATTGTTATAATACCTACTACGCTTCCTGTTATAAGCGATAATATAAATACTGGAACTATCAAAAATCTAATATCCGGCAGGTTAAATAAATATTTTGATAAAAATGCCTGAGATAAATTACTTACTAAAGCTCCTGCTAAACTTATACCAAAAATTGAAAATGTATTTTTTAAATAACTCATCATCTTCATTATTATTACAGATGTTATACCTCCGCATAATCCTAAATAGAATGGGGGAGTTAATATATATGCAAAAACTATTGCAACAGATACATTTTTTATAAATATAAGAAGCAGTAATTCTCTAAATTTAAATATATCTATAACCATTAATATAACTATAAATGAAAAGCCTATTCTAAAATATGGTATAGGTCTTGGAAACATATTTTCAACTGCAGCAATAAATGATGATATAAAAGCAAAAAATATTATATCATAAATTCTTCTTTTTCCTGTATGCGATTTAATACTTTCAAAAAATACCATAATTATTCCTATTGAACAATAGAATCTATTTCTAAATTATCCTCAACATTTTTTTCAAATCTTATAATTATGCCATTAGGCATGCATATTATAGGAGCATTTTTTAATACTCCTGCTTTAACACATAATTTATCTCTGCAAGGGGATTCTTCAAACATAATTTGATTATTACTTATAACTATTTTAGATTCTCCTAATAATCCGTTTACTTTTATTTCCCTATCTGTATTTAAATCATATCTAAAGGATTTTTCATAAGTATCTATAATTACTTTATTACTTTTACCTGTTATTATTTTCTTAGCATAAAAAAATGAGAATATTAGTATGAATAGAAATATTATTATATCCCCGTATCTTAATTTTTTCATTAATTATTGATTTACCTATTTATTATTATTTGTAGTGTCATTTTTAGCTGATATTTCTATGTCAAAATATGATGGTTCTATTTTTATTAATTTTGTATTCATAGGTATATTAGCTTCAACTGATATATTAGAATATTTACCAGTATTTGTTATATCCTTTAAATCTAATGATAATAATATATCATTAGCAGTTATATTGGTAAGAAAACTTCTATTTGCTTCTAATACAACTTTATTTACTATAAATCCTTCCGCTGAGTTTACTGCAAATCTGCTGTCCAAATTATCAAAGCTCACAATTATATTATTAAACTCTACTACTTCTACATCTTTATTAAAAATAATACTGACATTAACTCTTGATACATCAGATTTAACATTTTTAGGTATATTTACTCTTGATATTGTAGAATAATCCAAATATTTATCATTTAAGTCTATATTATATGTTTTTACACTGTCTATAGTAGATATTAATGTTTTAGGACCTGATATAATTGTATTTGACGGATTTATTATAATATTATCAATATTTAATCCTAATGAAGTCATACCTGTAGTTGAAGGCTCTATTGGAACAGTTTTATATGCCAACTCATCTAATATAACAGGTATTTTACTTGGATTTACTGTAATATTCATTTTTGTATAATCTATATCTCCAACCAAATAAACATCATACATATTGCTTCCTATAGATGCATTTGTGAGATCTATATAAGTACTGAATGCTGTCGGAAGCTCATACACATTATCTTTAAATCCTTTTAAAGTTATTGTAGCATTTTCCTGAACATCATTGGCTATTAATAATTTTGGAGGTATATTTTTTATTTCTATTTTAGTAACATAATCTTTAGTGTATTCTTTTTGATATCTTACAAATAAAAATAATAAGAAAGACATAGCAAGACATAATAATTTAATCCAAAATCTGTTCGTTATGTAATTTAACGCCTTTTTATAATTAAATTTCTTAATATTTAGCTTTTTCTTGTTACTCATTTTATTTCTAAAAGTTCTCCAAGTCTTTTATCCAATTCTTCTCTGCTTAAATTATATTCTAATATGCCATTATGCACTATAGATACGCATTGTGTCTCTTCTGAAACTACAACCACAACAGCATCAGTTTGTTCGGATACACCGAGTGCAGCTCTATGTCTTGTACCAAGTCTTCTATTTTTTATTTTAGGTTCTATTTCAGTTAGAGGCAAATATGCACTTGCTGCTACTATTCTATTTTCCATAATAATAGCTGCTCCGTCATGTATTGGATTATTCTTAAAAAATATAGATTCTATAAGTTCTATAGATATGTCAGCATTAAGCTTAACAGCTCTATCAACTAAAGAATGCAATGATATATTTCTCTGGAATACTATTAATGCACCATATCCTTTATATGATAAGTTAAATGTTGCACTTAAAATCTTTTGTATTTGATCTTCATCGTATCTAAATGATTTTTTTAGAAAAGCACGTCCGCCTAATATTCTAAGTCCATGCTTTATTTCTGCTTGGAAAAGCACTACTATAGCAATAAGTCCAACCTGAAAGAATTTGTCAAATATCCATGATAATGTTGCAAGTCCGAATATTTTTACTATTAAAGTGATAAAAAATAATATTATAAATCCTATGGCTATACTATATGCTCTTGTATTATACATAAGCATATATATTATATAAAATAATATTGCAACTAATATTATATCAATACCATAAGAAAGATATCTCCAGTTTGTTGTCGATATAAAATTGTTAATACTATAAAGCATATACCTACGTATTATATCACATTTGTATGTATTTGTAAATATATTTTATTTGTTAAAACTAAGGCCTACATTATTAAATCTTGTATTTATTTTGCTTCTTGAATAAAGAGTTTTTCCTTCTTTTATAGTTTCAATAACTTCAATATCTTTTATACTCATAGGATCGCATTTTATAGGATTGCCGCTAAGTATTACCAAATCTGCCAATTTGCCTTCTTCTATAGTTCCTTTTAGATATTCTTCTTTATTTTGATATGCGGCATTTATAGTAATAGCTTTTAATGCTTCATAAGGTGTAACCTTTTGATTTTCTCCCAATAATACCCCGTCTTTAGTTATTCTATTAACTGCACACCATACTGTTTCAATCATATTAGGTTTTATAACAGGTGTGTCTTGATGATATGTGAAATCTAAATTATTATTCAATGCTGTTTTTGAGGCGCTTATTTGAGACGCTCTTTCTATTCCTAAATTTTCTAAATGTGTATCACCCCAATAATATACATGTGCCACAAATATTGAAGGTATTATATTGAGATTTGCCATAGATTTGTATTGTTCCTCCCGTATTATCTGACTATGTACTAATACGGCTCTGTAATTGTTAGTAGTTTTTCTTCTGTTCATAACATTGCTGAAAGCATTAATGTATTGTTCTGCTGCGGCATCTCCGTTGCAATGTGCCTGAAGCTGCAATTCATCATCTAATGCTTTTTCAACATATTTTTCTACAGCTGCATCATCATATATACCATATCCTCTGTATCTGGCAGGACCGCTTACATAAGGCTGACCCAACCAAGCTGTTTTTGCCTGAGGAGAACCGTCTAAAAATATTTTGTATCCTCCTATTTTAAATCTATTAACATATTTTCCAACCATTTCTTTATTAGTTTCAACAATAGATTCTGAGTTCTTTAAATCTATAAAAGCAATGATATCTATATTAAATCTATTATTTGTTACCATATTGTTTATAAGAGGAAATTCTGCTGTTGAAATTAGAGCATCCTGTGCTGTTGTAATACCATATCCTAAATATACATTTTCTGCCTGATTGATGAAATTCATTAAATCTTCGTCTGTAATTGCAAAATTTATACTCTGGGCATAATGCATAAAGGCTGTTTCTTCCATATATCCGGTAGGTTTTTTACTGTTAGGATATCTTTCTATAACTCCTCCTTCTATATCCGGAGTATTTTCATCAACTCCAAATTCTTCTAACGCTTTTGAGTTCATTGCACCTACATGGCCGGAAGCATGTGTTATAAATATTGGATGTGTAGTAGAAATTTTATCTAAATCATCTCTGTTTGGATTTTTTTTATCAGGCAATAAATTATTATCATATCCGAATCCTATTACCCAAGAATCATCTTTTAATTTGTTTACCTGTATATAATTTGTAATCTTTTCAGCAATTTCTAATAAATTAGTTGATCCAGTTAAATCTACAGTTGTAAGTGATTGGGCAAATCTTATTATATGGCTGTGCGAATCTATAAAAGACGGCATTAAAGTTTTTCCATCTAAATCTATTACTTCAGCATAAGCATTATTTAATAAACTTTTTTCATCTTCATCAGTATATACTACTTTCATTATAGTATTATCTCTTATTTCAATAGCTTTAGCGTAAGTAGGCTCATCTCCTTTCATTGTAAGTATGTCGCCGTTATGATAAACTTTTATCTTATGTGTTATACTGTCATAGCATGAATTTGATGATATTACAATTATTATACAAACAAGAAAGAAATATATTTTTTTCATTATAAAGCCTCTTAAATAGTATTTTGAAACTGTTTTATTTTTTATACTTTCTAAATATATACAACTGCATATAATATAATTATAACATTAACAATAAAAATATATACAAAATTTTTTATAATAATCAAAATAAAAAGCACCTCCTATAATAAATATAAGAGATGCTTAGGAATTAATTATGTACTATGAACGAAAAAATTATAATTGTACTTTTTTGATTAAGCTAGTAGAAAGTTCTGGTATATATATAACATTATTAACTAAATCTATATCAGCAACTCCGCTTAATTCTCCTTCAATTTTTTCTAATTGTTCTTTGGTATTCAAATCAAATACATATATGCAGGCATTATTATTAGCACCGTTTTCTCCCCAATCAGAAACATATAATTTGCCGTTAGCTATAGCTATACCGTCTAAAGCACCGGCTCCTAATCTTGAAGCTGTCCATTTAGTTAAACCAGTGCCGTCTATATTTAATGTGTAAATGTCTCCTCCGTTAGGATCTCCTCCAAATGTACTTCCAGCTACATATAAAACACCGTTATCTAAGAATATTCCATTAGCACCAACTACATTTGTAACTGAAGAAGTTATTGATAAAGCTGAATTGTTATCTACTTTTATGAAATGAACTGTAGAAGCCCCTGTATCAGTTAAAGCTACAGTTGTAGGATCTATAACAACTGTATCATTTAAGAATTTAGATCCTTCTATTGGAAGTTTAGTAATGATTTTTTTATCTTTTATGTTAGCTAATACTAAGTTTCCTACCATAGAGCTATCGTTAACTTGATCTGGTATGATAATAATATCATCAGTTAGGAAAGAGAAACCTTTTGGGCTGTCTAATTCTCCTTCAAATAATTTTTCAATACCTGTTCCGTCTTCATTAGCAACGATTATAAAACCGTCTTTAGGAGCATTAGGATCGCCTAAATTAGCAATATATAATTTACCATTTCTAAATTTTATACTTTCCGGTGCAGCTGCTCCTTCAACATTTATTGCAACAGCTTGTTTTACTGCATTAGTATCAGTAGTATTAGCATTAGTTGATGCTGTATCTTTATTGGCATTATTTGAACATGATACTATAAAAATAAAAGCAAATAAAGCTATAACATTAAAAATTTTATTCATTTCGAATCTCCTTAAAATTATTTGCAATAATATATACTTTGACAATATATATATCAAGAATAAAATGTATAAAAATTGTTACCAAAGTTGTTACAATAAATTTTTATAATATTAAATAAAAATATTTTATGATTTATATTCAATTATTGACTATAATTATTTTTTATTTTATCATATAAAGTATGAAGATTAATACAAAATTATCAGTTGCTACTCATATAGTATTATGTATAGCATTTTTTGAAAATGAAGGCACTACATCTCATTTGCTAGCCAAAAGTGTAAAAACAAATCCGGCTGTTATAAGAAGAATTTTGCTTAAATTGCAAGATGCTGGAATTGTAGAAACGGATAAAAAGGGCAGCAGATTAATAAAAGATGAAAAAGATATAACTTTATTATCAATATATGAGGCAGTATTTACAGAAGAGGAGAGGGGACTTTTTAATTTCCATGAACCTAATCATATTTGCCCTGTTGGATGTGCTATGTTCGATGTTTTAGGAGATGAATTTAATTCTGTAAGACTTGATTTTGAAAAGTCCATGTCTAAAATAACATTAAAAAAAATAGTTGATGAAGTTAGAAAAAGAAAAAAGCATTTAAATTTTATGAATAAATAATATTATATTAAATGGATTTTAATGCTTCTTCTTTATTTAATTTTGCTTTTGTGTAATTAGGATCTATTTCAAGAGCTTTGTCATAATCTTTTACAGCTTCTTGATATAGTCCCATTTTATATTTTGCAAATCCTCTATTATTATAAGCATCAGCAGATTTAGGATTTAATTCTATAACTTTATCATAATTCTCTATTGCCTTTTCGTAATTAGATAAACTATGATATGAAAGAGCTTTATTGTAATAAGCATTTATATAAGTATTGTCAAGCTCTATTGTTTTCTCATAATCTTTAATGGCCTCTTGATGAAGTTCCATATTATTTTTTGCTAATCCTCTGTTATAATATGCTTCAATATATGAAGGTTCTATATTTATTGCAGCATCAAAATCTTTAATAGCTTCTTCATAAAGTCATAATGCACTTTTAGAATTTCCTCTATTGTTATATGCGTAAAAATATTGAGGAGATAAATTTATTGCTATGCTGCAGTCTTCAATAGATTCTTTATAAAGTTCTAAACGATATTCTGCTATTGCTCTGTTATTATATGCGTCTGTATATTCATTGTATATTTCTAAAGCCTTATTTATATCAATTATAGCTTCATTATACATCCCAAGTCCTATTTTACAAATTCCTATATTATTATAAGCATAAGAACTGTTTGCATGAGAAAGTTCTAAAACTTTATTATAGTAAGTAATAGCTTCTTCATAAAGTCCCATATTTCTTTTTACATCGCCTATGCCATTATAAGCATGTATTTCAGTATCATCTAATTCTAATACTTTTTTATAATCATCTATAGCTTCAATATATTTTCCTGACATTAATTTTATGAATGCTCTGTCAATGTATGCATCAATATTATTGCCGTCTAAAATTATAGCTTTATCAATATCTTTAACTGCTTCTTTATAATATCCTAAATTTCCTTTAGCAAATCCTCTGTCATCATAAGCCTTTGAATGATTAGGCATTAATTCTATTACTTTGTCATAATCCTTAATAGCTTCTTCATAATATCCTAAATTGCATTTGCAGTCTGCTCTGTTATAATAAAGTTCCGCATAGTTTTCATCTATTGCTATTCCCTTACTATAGTAATTAACTGCTTCTTCAAAAAATCCTAAAGCCTGTTTAGAAATACCTAAATAATTATATATTTCAGAATTATTACTATCTTCTTCTAAAGCTTTAATAAATAATTCTGCTGCTTTTTCAAATTGAGTTTCTCTAAATAATTCTAAACCTTTTTCAAAGTATGACATTTTATTTCCTTAAATAATTGTGTTTTAATAAAAATTATATATTGATAATGCTTATTTTATTTCCGTTTAAGTTTATGATATTTTCTTTATAGAGTCTGTTTAATTCTCTTGACAATGCACTTCTATCCGCTGATATGAATTCAGCAAGTTTATCTCTGTTATATGGTATTACAACATTTGATGATTTTTGAATATTAGACATGTATTTTAAGTATATAATTATTTTATTTCTTAGACTTTTTTGACTTAATATATCATTTTTAAAAGCTAAAAATTTATTTTTATCAGAAATTACTCTTAGCAGATTTTCTATAAATTTATCTTTTGTATAATTATTTTTTGAATTAAATATATTCATAGCTTCTATTTCTATTATATCTGATGGATCTAAAGAAATGGCTTGTATTGATGATATTTTATTGCTTGAAAATGCAAATGCTTCAGCAAATATATCTCCGTCTGTTAAAATATTAACTATATTTTTTCTTGCATCTTCATATTCTTTTGAAATTTCTATTTTTCCTTTTGCTATTATATATATATTATGAACTTTATCGCCAATATCTATTATAGTACTGCCTTTAGAAAAATGTTTGTTTTTGTATTTAAAATCATTTAATATATTTATTATTTCTTCTTTTGGTATTTCATTGAAAATATTTGAATTTATTAAAGTATCTATATATTTTTCCATAGTTTTACTATTCTAACTATTTTCATTAAAAAATCAATGAGTTTTTATATTTAATATACAAAAATAATGATTTTAAATAGGATTATTTTTATTTCTTATTAAAATAAAGTACTTATAATTTTATATTTTTTATTGACAATGTAACTTTATTTTGCTATACTATAATTGTTCACGTGAACAATATGTATAATAGGAGAACTATATGGCTTGGCATTGGTTTGACTGGGTAGTCATTGGATTATATTTTGTTGCAATGTTTTTAATTGGTATGTTCTTTGCTAGAAGAACAAAATCAACAAATGATTATTTCAAAGCTGGCGGTAGGGTACCTGCTTTAGTAACAGCTATGAGTATTTATGCTACAGCTTTATCATCTATTTCATTTATCGCTATACCAGCTTCTGTTTATAATAATAGCTGGCTTTTAGGTATGGCTCCATTGGGAATTATTTTAATGGTATTATGGGCTGCCTATACTTTTGTACCATTTTTTAGAAGAGTTAATGTAACCACTGCTTATGAATATTTAGGAAAAAGATTTGATAATTCTTTCAGACTTGTTGGTAGTTTAACTTTCATACTTTTCCACATTGTAAGAATGGCTATAGTTATTTTTCTTCCTACATTAGCTATACAGCAGGTACTTCCTGCTCTTAACCCTGTTTTAATAACAGTTATAGTATCAGTATTTTGTGTTGCTTATACATCTATGGGCGGTATAGAGGCAGTATTATGGTCTGATGCTATACAAACAGTTGTACTTCTTTTGGGTGCTTTCTTAGTAATTATAGTTGGTTTTTCATCAGCTCCTGAAGGAATAGGTCAAGGATTTAAACTTTTGGCTGACGATGGTAAAATTATAAGTCCTGATTTCTTCTCATTTGATTTAGCTAAAACTAGTATATGGACTATTGTAATAGGCGGTGTTGTTAATTCTATATATTCTTATGTTGGAAGCCAAGATATAGTTCAAAGGTATGCTACAAATAAAGATGAACATGAAGCTAAAAAAAGTTTGTTTATGAATGTTCCTCTGCTTTGTACTAGTATAATAATATTTATAGGTATGGGTTCTGCTTTATATATTTACTTCCATTTCAAAGCTGCTTTACCTGGAAATCTTGATGCTAATGCTATACTTCCTTATTTTGTTATAAATGCTTTACCTGTTGGTATTTCTGGTTTGGTAATAGCTGCTATATTCGCTGCTGCTCAATCTACTGTATCATCTAGTCTTAACTCTGTTTCTACTTGTATGACTACAGATATATTGGAATATTTAAAACCTGATATGGAAGATTCTTCTAAATTAAAATTTGCTAGATTATCAAGCTGGATAGTAGGTATATTCAGTACATCATTAGCCATTTATTTTGTATGTAAAGGTGAGCAGGGAGATATGTTTTTATACTTCCAAGCTGTAACAGGTCTTTTAGGAGGTCCTATAGCTGCTGTATTCTTGGTAGGTATATTCTTTGATAAAATTGAAACTAAAGCAGTATGGGTTGGATTTATAGTATCTGTAATAGTAGCATTCTATGTTAGCGATCCTGCCGGTATGCTTACTAAATTTATACCTGGTTATGCTAAACCAAAAATATTTGAGTTTATGATTTCATTTATAATTATAGGTGTAGGCGTATTGGGTTCTTTTTTAGCTTCTTTTGCTTTTGGAAAACCATCTGCAGAAAAAATAAAAGGACTTACTTATTCTACTACTATAAAAAACAAATAATAAATGTAAGGATATAGATTTATGAAAAGAATATACTTAATTTTATTTGCTGCTTTTATTATGTTTATTTGCGGATGTTCTAATTCAAGCAGTAATAATATTAATGTATTAGATTCTAAAGTTAATAAGAAAATAGTTTGGGAAGTCGGAGGGCATTTACCGGCTCAAACAGGAACGGATAAAAATATTGGAACTGCTGGGCTTCTATATGGTTCTTTAGGCGGTAAATATATAGTTGTAGGCGGAGGAGCTAATTTTCCTGATGAGCCTGTTATTAATGGCGGAGTGAAAAAGACTTATTCTGATATTTATATGTTAGAAGATAAAAACGGAGTATTAGAGGTTGTAGAACATATTAATTGGGAGAATGAAATAGGTTACGGAGCTTCTATAACCGTTGAAAATGGAATATATTATATCGGCGGTTCTTCTAACCCTGAAGCTGATGATGATATATTATTTATAACATTAAAAGATAATAAATTAAATGTTGAAAAAATAGGTGATTTGACTTTCGCATTACAAAATGGTGCGGCTGTTTATAAGGATAATAAATTATATGTTATTACTGGCAAGCAGGCAGGTAAAGGAAGCAATAAAGTTTATGAGTATGATTTAAATACTAAAGAAGTTAAAGAATTAGCTTCTGTACCTGGTGAAGAAAGCAGAACTCAGGCTATTGCTCAATTATTGAATGGAAATATATATATTCAGCGGAGGAGATTTAACAGCTTATACAGACGGATACAAATATGATTTTGAAAACAATACTTGGGAAGCTGCAGCTGATGTAGTTTTAAATGGTGAAGCAATATCTTTACTTGGTGCTGCATCTGTAAAAATTAATGAAACAGAAATGCTTGTGATAGGCGGTTTTAATAAAGCCGTTTATGATGATGCTGTTTATAATTTAGGAAATCTAAAAGGAAACGAATTATCTAATTTCAAGCAGGAATATTTTGGTGCTGATCCTTATAAATTTAATTGGAATAGAAATGTATTAATTTATAATTGTGAATCTAATAGTTGGAGAACAATAGGAGAAATTCCTTTTGATGCTCCTTGCGGAGAAGGTTTAGTGCTGATAGGAAATAAAATTTACTCTATAAACGGAGAGATTAAACCGGGTATTAGGACAGATAAAATGTATATTGGTACAATTATTGCTATATCTAACTAAAAAGTTTTCCATAAAAAACGGCTTGCCTTTTGTTAATAAGATAAGCCGTTATTGTTTATTTATAATATTTTTTAGTTTTCCATATCTTTTATAACAACAACTAAACCAGCAGCTTCAAGTAATGAAACTATATATGCTCTGTCATTATCTTCTATATCTATAGCCATATTGCATACTCCAAATACAGGTTCAGGAGCAGGGCGTACAACAACTTCTATACCAGCATCCAATAATATTTTTTCTGCTTTTATTAAATCTCTAGGTGTTTGTAAATAACAAAAACTTTTTACCATAATTTATTTCCTAATGTATTTTTTAAATATTCTAAATCTTTTTTTGTAGTATATGGCGAGAATGAAAACCTTATAGCACCATTTTCATTTTTATAAAAATTATGGGCCAAAAAAGCACAATGAAAACCATATCTGCATTCTATATTATAATCATCATACAGTTTATGAGATAAATCTGACATACTTATAGAATTATTATCCGTTGTTATTGAAAATACAAATCCTTGAGTATCTTTATTTTTAGACCATATAACTTTATATTTATTCATATTTTCTATATGTTTTATAGTATCAATTAAATCATCTATGGTAATATTCCAAACAGGTCTATTTTTTAATGCTGCTAGAAGTCCTATTATACCTACAGTATTTGGAGTTCCTGGTTCATATATTTCAGGCACACTGTAAGGAGTTTCATATCCGTCACCAAATCCGCCTCCGAAATATCCTGCAGGTAAATTCTTTGGATCTTTTACATAAAATCCTCCGGTACCAGTAGGACCAAGTAATCCTTTATGACCGGTAAAAGCAATAAAATCTGCATTCCATTCATCAGCTTTTATTTCATGCACCCCAATAGCTTGTGTAGCGTCTATAAGCAAAGGTATTTCACCTATAGTTTCTTTTATTTTTTGTATAGGCTGTATAACTCCGCTTATATTACTTTCCATATTTATAATAACTAATGATATTTTATCTTTTTTTATAATATTGGAAAGTGCTTCAATATCTATTATACCTCCATCCAAAGAAGGTATGATATTATATTCTACATTTCTATTTTTACTTAATTTATGAACTGGTCTCAATGCGGCATTATGCTCTAATGTTGATATAAGAATTTTGCAGTCATGAAAATTAAGACCATTAAGTATATCATTGATAGCTCTAGTAGCACCGGGTGTAAATATTACATTAGCATCATTTCTAGTACCAATAAATTTATTAGCTAATATTTCCCTGCATTCTTCTATTTTTTGTGTTGTTATTTTTCCTCTTTGAGTATTAACTCTGCCGTATGTTCCTCCAATATTGATTATGAAATCATACATTGCATCGGCTACTTCTTTAGGTTTAGGAAAACTAGTTGTGGAATTATCAAAATAATAATATTTATGTTCCATAATAAATTAAACTTATGCTCTTATTACAGCAGATGCATTTGACATAGCTTCTATAATGCCAAGCATATTTGTTTGTTCTTCTACTTTTATACCTTCTAATTCATAGAATTTTACACAAGTTCCGCAGAAGAATATTTTTATTCCAGCATCTCTTAATTCCTGTAATAATTTTTTATAAGGTTCTTCTACTCCCAAATAAACCCCTCCATTATAGCAATATAATGCTTCAGGTTTAGGTGTAGAATCTTTTAATGCTCCTAAAAATGATTTTAATAATAATTCTCCAAGCTCATCATTACCTTGTCCCATAACTTTTTTATCAACAACAGCAATTATAGGTCCTGATGGCTTTTCTTTGTTAGATGCTAAAGATAATTCTTTATTTTTAATAATTTTAAAGTTTTTACCTTCATTAGTGTAAGTAATACCATTATTTTTTAGGAAATCAGTTATATTATGAAATGCAACATCATCATCTATTAATACTTCTATTTCCTCATTTAATGCTGCATTTGTTATTGCAGTTTTAGTTAGAATTAATGGTTTTGGGCAAGGTATGCCTCTAGCGTCTATTGTTTTCATATTTACTTCCTTAAATAAAATTTGCAGTAATATAATATAATAAAATGATTTTATTGTCAATTATAATTAAACTAATAAACTATAATTACTTTTACTAAAGATATTGTAAATATATATTGCTATTTTTGATTGATTGATTATATCATTGTATTGGCTATCTAATGATTTTATTAAAGAAACTATTATTGCAATAATGAAACATGATATAAATAATAATACTACTGCTCCAAGAACTCTGTCAACCCAATCTAAAAATATTGCTTTTAATATTTTTTTAAAATTTATTTCTATTTTTGATAGAATTATTCTTATAATGGAATAACTAGCTATAAGCGATATTATTTTTAGTATTAGAGAATGATTAAAATATTTAGATATATGATTATATATTAAAGGTGCTGCTATAAGAGTTATAATTATTGCTATAATAGGTATAGTCATAGATATTAAACCCTTGCAAAAACCATATATAAAAAGTATGGCCAATATTATAATCAATACAGTATCAACTGTTGTAAACATCATGATTTCTTTAATAAAGCAATTATAGGGGCAAATGTAAAGCTGCTTTTTTTCCTATGAGTATTAATAATATTAGATAATGCTTCTATATCAGTATGTGAGAATGATGAATAATTTCCTATTTTTTTAGTTATATCATTTAATTCATTTTTCGCTTTTATCATATTATTAAAATTATTGAATATTTTGGATATATCCTGATTTTGATAATCTATTTTAGAGTTTAAATTATTTTGAACTTCAAGTATAGCAGCTATATTTTCTTTAACAGATAATACTATTAAATTTTGATTTACTAATATATTTGACATAGTTTCATTATATTGATCTAATGATTTGAAATGACTAAGCTTTTTAGAATCAGTATTAATATTTGTTTCTATGTCATTTATGTATTTATCAATACCCTTTATCATTTTATTAACTTCTCTTTCTATTATTTTACAGCGGTCTTTTATATAGAAAGAAGAGTTTTCTATAACTACCAATCCGGCAAATATATCTGTAAGCATCTTTTCTATAGATTCTGTACCTTTAGAAATTTCAAATGACAGAGTACCTATTTCTTTTGCTACAACCGAGAAGCTTTTACCATAAAAACCCGCTTTAGATGCTTGAATTCCAGCATTTATTGATAATAGGTTTGTTTTATTAGTTATTGATTTTATATACTCTATAGTTTCATATATAGAATCTGTTATATTATTTACATCTCTGAATTGATTAGCAGATTCCATTATATTATTTAAGAATTTATCAGAAGTTTCTTTTAATCCAATTTTAATATTTTTTAGATCATTATTTAATGATATAATCTGATCATTAGAGAAGTCAGATTCTTTCATGTTTGCAATAGTTTGATTTAATATTCTAAAATGATCCTGCATTTGATTTTTATATTTATCAAAAAATGTAAAGATTGTATTTGTGTATTTTAATCCGTCTTTTATTATGCTTTTCTTTGTATTTTTTACATCTACTAAATTTTCATTTGCTTCTAATATAGCATCTATTTTATGATTAATAATATTATAAGCATCTTTACTTTCTTTATCTATCTCAAATACAAACATAGAAGTATCCATTAAATTTTTATCTATTGTATTTAATGCTTCAGATATTCTATCTATATTGTTTAATGTTTTTAAATTTAAATGCAGTCTATTATTTAATAAACTCTCTTTCTTTATAGAATCAAGAGCATTCTTAGTAAATGAGGCAAATATAGCTATAGATCTAAAAGAAGAAGATATTATAATAGCTAAACCTATTCTGTCAAAATCTAATCCGTCCAATGTTTTATCTACATAAAGATATCTAATTATTAATATCAATGCTAATATATTTGAAATAACCATAAGTATATTATTTTTATAATTAGAATTTATAACCATATCTGATATTATAGATATAAATGTTAAGAAAAATACAAATAATATTATATATGTTTTATAAACAAAGAAGTTTCCAGTTGGTCTTATAAAATATGATATGCTTGTAGAATCATAATAATTTACTGTGGTTGTAAAAAAAGTATTTGAATACATTATACTTAAAGCAATTAAAAGAACTGATGAAACTATGCTAATTATGAATATACCTGTATTAATATTTTTTAATGCTTTTATATTTCCTATAAAACTTGTGGAGTTTATAGGCATTAATATTACAGCAGTAAGTATTATAATATTATTTGATATGACTAGTACAGAAGAAAGCTGCTGATTTATTCCGTATAATTCTAAAAATATTATAATAAGAGATATAATACTATACATTAAAATTAATATAAGTGTAATAGAAATAGTTATGTATATTGCCTTTTTTGTTTTTATTGATAATAACAAATATAACATAATAAATATTGACATTACAGAAACACCGATTACGGGTACTAATAATTTTAATATTGTTATATTATATCCAGATATTAAATTTGATAATATATTCATAACTATTCCTCTTTATATAACTTTAGAATATTCATCAACTTTAGATTCTAAATCATCAGCATATTCTAAGAATTTTGTAATTTCTTCATTAAGTTTATTTGTTACAGATTCCAAATCATCAGAGGTAGCTAATAATTTATTCATATCACGCATTAGATTTTTTACTTCTAAATTTTGTATAGAAGCTTTTTCTGATATACTTTCTATGTAATTATTAATTTCCTCTATTTTATTTTTTATATTAATAAAATCATTTTCTTCATTAACTATAATGTTTGTCATATTAGATATAGAGCTATACATTTTTTCTGTACTTTTTATGATATTCATATTATAATCATTTTGTTTTTCCATACCTCTGTTAAATCTATTTAATTTACCATAATAGCTTGATATTTCTTCTATTAGACTTGATATATTATTATTAATATTATTTTTTGAATAATTAAATTTCTTAAATATATCTTCTATTTTGAATAATAAATTTTGCATTCTGCTTGTGGCCTGAGCTGTTTCAGTTACAAGTTCTGATACCTCTTTAGATACAACAGAAAAGTTATTATACCATTCTCCAGATTTTGATGCTTGTATACTTGAGTTTATTGCTAAAGTTTTTGTTTTATCTGACATATTAGTCATAAACAATATAATTCTATTAATTTGGAAACTTAATTGATTAAAAGTTTCTGATTTTCCAAGTTCTTTAGCAAAATTTAATTCTTCCGCATTAAGTTTATCTTGGAAATACTCAAATTCAGTTATTAGTTTTTTACTTTCAGATTGTAAATAATATATTTTTTCTATAGATTCTTGTAATTTGGCATTAGATTCTTCTAATGTTTTCTTTTGTAATTCTACAGACATTTGCAAATTAGGGTAGGTGTTTATAAGTTCTTCTATTTTTTCTAAATTTGTATTACCATCATTTAATTGGAAACTTTCTATGGTAATAAATTCATTTGTATAATCTATAATTTTATTTATATCATTTTTAAAATTATTTATAGTTGAGTATGTATTTTCTACTTTAGCTACCAAATTGCTTACAGATTCTTTAAAACTTTCTTTTAGTCCTGATAATTTTTCAGATGTATTTATTGCTGTATTTATTATAATAGAATCCTGAGCTTTTATACTTTCTAAATCGTAATATTGACTGCTTTTTTTATGTATCGCTGATATAAATCTGCTTACGGATGAATATATCATTACTATATTAAATATAGCATAAATAAGTGTTACTCTTGAAAAAGTCCAATTAGGGAATATTAAAAAACCGCTTGAATATTGATAGTATATTGATATTCCATTAAAATCATCAAAAAATGCTAAGGATATTAACGATATTAATACTAATCCTAATATATTTTCTCTGATTAATTTATTCACTGACATTTCATATATGAAAGAACATATTATAATAAAAGAGTATATTGTAAATACAAAATCTCTAAATATATATGCTGCTCCTAATTCTCCTCTGCTTTTTATACTTTTCTGCATTGTTTCATTAAGAGTTGTCATTGGATCTTTTGTAGATATAAATAATTGAGGATATAATAAAGCTATTGCTGATATCAAAATAAATAAAAATACAGCCGCTATATATAGTTTTTCTAATACAGAATGATAATGTTCGCTTAATTTTAATTTATTTTTTATATATATTAACCATGGTATTATAGTAAGTGATAGAGCTATTTGCTCAAACTTATACAGATTAAGAGAAATTTCTGAATTAGGACTGGACAATGATATAATTATATTAGCTGCCTCTAAAGCAGAGAATACAAAAGAAAGAAAACCTATAGATAATATTATAGCCTGAGTTTCTTCATATAATTGAAGATATATATATGCGTATAATATTATACCAACTAATGATATGATAGTTGCTATAACAGGAATTCCTAATTCTAATGTTATTATAGTAAAATTATAATTCATAAGTCCTCTGAAATATAAATATATTTAGGATATTATAAGTTAATTTTTATAATTATAAAGCATAAAAAATAAAATTAACCAAAAAATAAAATATCGTTTATATATTCGGAATTACTTTATTAACTATTTACATGCAATAGCATTTTTTCTATTATATATCTATATAGTATTGTTATTCTGTAAGCTTTTTAACCCATCGTTCTTTTCTAAGCATTATAATACCAATAGTTATTTTTATGAAATCAGTTAATTTAGCTATTCCAAACATTGCAACAGGACCTACAGATGTAAATTTAGCTAATATTAAAGCTATAGGTGCAAATAAGAGCAAAGATACTGGAACATCTACAGCCACTCCGAATATTGTATCGCCTCCGGCCCTAGAAACAGCAAATTGTGAATTAATGTAAGTCCATACAGGCATATAGCATGATACCAATATGACCAAGTTTCTAGTTATTGTTTGAGCATCAGGGGTTAATTTTGAAAATATAATAGGTATTAAGAATATTGATGACATTTCTATTAAACCTATTATAATACCAGCAACTATAGAACCGCTTCGTATCCATTTTGCTTTTTTTCTGGCATCATCAAGTTCTCCGCGTCCTAATGTACCTCCTACAACAACCATGGTGGAAACAAATATACCTTGAAATACTAAAAAGAAAATATTTGCTATTGTAAATCCTGATGCCATACCTGCTACTGTTTCAGCACCGCCTCTGCTATTATAGAGAGCAGTCATAAACATTTCACTTATACCCCAGCTTATTTCACTCAAAAATATTAAACTTGATTTACTGAGCATAGAATAAAATACGCTTAATTTTACTTTCAATATTTCTCTAGTTCTTACATAAAATTTCTCTTTATGAAGTTTTATATATACTATAAATAAAACCATTTCTATTATTCTAGCTATTAATGTGGCAATAGCAGCACCTTTTTCTTCTAATCTTGGAGCACCAAAATTACCATATATAAGTATGTAATTTCCAGTTGCATTACAGAATGTGGCTATAACAGATATTATAAGAGGAATATGAGGTTTTCCTATTTCTCTATATGATGTACCTATAGCACCTGATATTGATATTGGTATAAAAGTAAATGCTATTATACTCATATATTTTGTGCTGGATATTAATATTTCTTCCTGAGATGCATTTCCATGAGTCATTAAACGCATAAATATTTCAGGATTAACAAGCATTAATATCATATATGCAATAGATATTGTAAGAGGAAGTATAACTTTGAATCTAAATGCCTGCTGCATACCTTCTTTATTGTCAGCACCATTGTTTTGAGCCATATATATTCCGCCTGCACCATAACATGTATTCAATATAACCAAATATATAAAGTTCATCTGATTAGACACATTTACAGCAGCCATTTTTATATCGCCCAATTCTGCTACCATGAAATTATCTATTAATGATACCATTCCCATAATAAGCTGCTGAAGCATTACAGGTACTGCAATAGATATGCATAATTTATAAAAATCAAAATTACCAAACATAGTTATTTTATTGTTAGCTTTTATTGAATTGGTATTCATAATATATCTCTTTTGTTTTCTAGAAGTATGTTTTCAGTCTATTAATTAAGAACGTGATGTAATATATAGCTATTTTAATATTTGTCAATATGTTTTATAAAATTTTTTTACTAGATATATAATAAAATTTTTATTTAATTAAAATATTTACTAATTGAATTCTTATATTTTTAGATTAGTTTATTTTAGAATTATTAATAATATTGATAAATAAAATATTATAATTTATATTAATAGAAATATGTTATATTAAAGGATCTAATATGAATAAAGATACTATGTGTCCTATAGAATATGGATTAGATGTATTTGGGGGTAAATGTAAATCACGTATTATATGTGTTTTATCATTTAAAGATAATATGCGTTATAATGAAATAAAAAAATATCTTGGAAATATTACAGATGCAGTTTTAGCTTCTATGCTTAAGGAGCTTATTTTTGATGATATGGTTTCAAGAAAGCAGTATAATGAAATACCTCCTAAAGTGGAATATTCTTTAACTAATAGAGGAAAAACAGTAATTCCTATACTACAAAATATTTGTGTATGGTCCAGAAAACAGACAAAAAATAATTTATCAAAAAAACTTCCTCCTTGTATAAATTGCCCTTTATAAATATATATACTATTAAATTTAATAGTTTCTATGAAATTTATTAATATATTGAATCTTATTAGTAAATCAATTATATTTATTAATAAAATAAATATTTATAATAAATGGAGGAAGCAATGAAAACAAATGCCTATCTTGAAATTACAATGAAAATTACTAATTCTAACCGCGAAAAGGCTGCTAAAGTATATTCAGATTATAAAGAGCCTTTTTTAAAAAATATTAATGGTGCTTTAACTAAGTCTTTATTAATAAGAGATGAAGATGTGCAAGTACTTCATGGATTTGATAGCATTGATAATGCTAAATTATATTTAGAAAGTGATTTATTTAAACAAGATGTTTTTACTTCTCTTAAGCCATTATTAAGTGATAATCCGGAAGTAAAAATATATTCTGTAATTTAAGTTTTTTATTTGCTAAATTAAAATACCTGTTCTATAAGATAATTTAGAGCAGGTTATTTATTATAGTTGAAATTTTTAGAAATAAACAATATTAATACTTTAAATATTTTTGATTCTAATTCAGATTTTTAATTTATTATTAAAATAAAATAAATTGTTTATTGTGTTGTTGACAAATTCAAAAAGTAATGTATATTATTTTTAACTTTTAATAGTTAGGATTATATAATGTTTAATCGCATCGCATCGCATCGCATCGCATCGCATCGCATCGCATCGCATCGCATCGCATCGCATCGCATCGCATCGCATCGCATCCTAATAAATTAATTTTTATATTATTAATTATTATATTTTCCCTATTTTTTATTATAAAATATTTTCTTAAGTTAGAAATATATATAATATATTTTATTTGTCTAATTTTTCTTTTAAAAAATATTAACTGTATACTTAAAATAATACTAAATAAAACTCAATTATATATTTCATTATTTATATATGGAGTAAATAATGCCTATATTTAATAAGCTGCTCCATTCCAGTATAAGAAATAAATTATCAAAATATATATATGATGATTTAAAAAATAGAGAAATTGAAGCTAAAGATTCAGAGTATACAAATTATATACCTATAAAGTATCCATCATCTGAAAAAATTGATTATATATGTTCTATAAAGAATGCTGTGGTTTATTCAGATTGGGGATTTATATTTAGCAAAGATGGTAAGATTATAAAAGATAATTTGCCTAATAATATATTTGAACCTAATGCAGAATTATCAGGCAGATTTTTATTTTATAAATTTAGAAGAAATGTAAAAATTAGAGGAAATGTTTTTTTATTGAAATCTCAATGGCAGAATTATTACGGGCATTGGATTCATGATATATTGTCAAGATTATTTATATTGAAGGATTCAGGATTGTTCGATGAAATAGATACTTTTATCATAAGTGAAGGATGTAAATCTAAATTTTATAGAGAAAGTCTTGAATTATTTGGTGTAAAAAATGTTATAAATGTGCCAGATGATAAAAAGATAGAATGTGAGCATTTATTTTTTAGTTCTTTTCCATGTTTAGAGGTTTCAAAGCCTTTTAAATGGGAATGTGATAAATTTTTGGAATTAACAAAGCAATTGCTTCCAAAATGTAATATTGGTTTCTACGATAAAATATATATAAGCCGTAAAAAAGTAAAGACTAGAAATATAATTAATGAAAAAGAATTGATTAATATACTTATTCCTTTAGGATATAAAGTTATTTATCCTGAAGATTATTCTATATCAGAACAATTTTGTATATTTAATAAAGCTAAAAAAATAATATCTACTTTAGGAAGCGGTTTAACTAATATTGTATGCTGTGAAGCAACAACTTCTATTTTAGGAATAGTTGCTAGTGTTCGTTATGAGGATCATCATAAGCATATATGTAGTACAATAGGTATGAAATATTTTGAATATATAGAAGATAATCCTAAAAATATTCATTATTTTTATAATATTAAAGATAGAGATAGATATAATTTTACTATAGATTTGTCTAAATTTAGAAAAGTTCTTGAAGATTTTGAGAAATGTTGATATTTTTATTTTGTAAAACCTTTATTCTTTTCAAAAACTTCTATATATTGTTTGATTCCTTCAGCAGTGGCTTTAACCATTTTTAATCTTATTTCTTTTATGTTCATAAATTTAGTATTATATGAATTTGTATGTTATTAAATATAATGAAAATTTATTTGTATTTATTGTAGTATTGACAAATAAAATATGTAAGTTTATACTATTATGAATAGTTATTTAAGATTTTGTATAATTGTTAATTCTGTTTTTATATTAATGATTATATTCAAAAATTAAATATTCTTTATGGAGAAAATCAATTAATTTATGATTTATAAATATTATAATAAATTAATAAATAAAATAGCATGGTTCATTCCTATTAAGAAACATAGAGATACATTTAGAGAAATATTACTAGATATTGTGCATACTATGTATAAAATAGATAATATTAATAAGATGAGTAACAGAGTAAATTCATCAATATGTAATGATGATTTTGTTGTAATAAATTGTAATAGCGGTTTATCCGACCAATTGTATCATTATTTTCTTGGAGAATATATAACTAATAATATAATAGAAAAGTAAAATATGATATAAGTTGGTTTAAATATAATGGTAAGGATGATAACAAAAACGACAGCAGAAATTTTTGTTTGCTAGATATGCTTCCTGATGCTAACTTTGAGGTATTGAATGAAGATGAAGCAAATTATTATAAAATTTGTTTTTCTAAATCTTTTTCTACAGATTATAATATAGCTATAAATGATCTAGATTTTTATTTGAAGAATTATAAAAAAATTTATATAGATTTTTTTCAAAAATTGTACGGTAATATAGTGCTTGACATAATAAAAGATATTGATTTAGATAAATATATACTGCCTAAACTTAATTCTAAAAATTTATATTTACATGATGAAATAGTTAAACATGATGTTTCAGTAGCAGTTCATGTTAGACTTGGAGATGTAAATGTTATGAAAA
>NZ_CALXRN010000102.1 GCF_944390595.1 uncultured Brachyspira sp.
TATATCATTGACCTTATGAAAACTTTAACTTATGTTAAAAAAGCTTATGATGCTGTTAAAGAAATGGCTAGAAACGGCGGAAATGTTCTTTTCGTTGGAACTAAAAAACAAGCATCACAAAGCATAAAAGAAGCTGCTGAGAAATGCGATATGTACTATGTTAATAATCGCTGGCTTGGAGGTATGCTTACAAATTTTGCTACTATCAAAAAAAGTATTGCAAGACTTAAAAGAATAGAAAAAGAAGAGGTTGATGGTACATTTGATAAACTTCCTAAAAAAGAGGTTATACTTCTTCTTAAAGAAAAAGAAAGATTAGAGAAAAACTTTGCTGGTATTAAAGATATGGAAAATTTACCAGATATGCTTTTTGTAATAGATCCAATGCAGGAAGCTATTGCTGTAAGCGAAGCTAGAAAATTAGGAATACCAGTTGTTGCTGTTGTTGATACTAACTGTAACCCTGAAGTTATAGATCATCCTATACCTGGTAATGATGATGCTATTAGAGCTATCAGCTTATTTGCAGGTGTTGTTGCTTCTGCTGTTATAGAAGGACAAAATGAAGCAGGTAAAGAAACATTAGCTAAAACAGATTCTTCTTCTGAGATAGTTGAAGAAGTTTATGATAATAGTGCTACAGAAGCTGCTGAGGCTATTGCTGAACAGTATGGTGTTTCTCAGGAAGATGATAATTAATTTGAAAACTATAAATAAAATATTTTAATATAAAGGATAAAATTAATGGCAAATATTAGTATGGATACTATCAAGGAACTTAGAGAGCGTACTGGTGTAGGTATAATGGACTGCAAAAAGGCTCTTCAGGAAACTGATGGTGATATGGATAAGGCAATTCGCCTTCTTAAAGAAAAAGGTGCGGCTGTTGCTGCTAAAAAAAATGAGCGTACAGTTAAAGAGGGTTCTATAGGTTTTTGCGTTAATGATGATAAAACTAAAGTTGCTTGTATAGAACTTCAATGTGAAACAGATTTTGTTGCTAAAAATGAATTATTCATAAATTTAGCTAAAGCAATTTCAAATACAGCTATGGAGCTTTCTGATGTTTCTGTAGATGCACTTTTAAATGCTAAAGGTCCTAACGGAGATACTATTCAAGGCATGATAAATGAAGGTATACAGAAATGGGGTGAAAAAACTGTTCTTGCAGATGTAAAAGTTATGAAAACAGACGGTTTCTTCGGTACTTATGCTCACTTTAACAATAAACTAGTTGCTGTAGTTGAATTTGATGTTAAGCCTAAAGGAAAATGTCAGGAAATAGCTGATCAAATTGCTATGCATGTTGCTAGTGAAAAACCTTTAGCTTTAAATAGAGAAGGCATTGATGCAAATGCTGTTAAAGAGCAAAAAGAAATATTTGAAAAACAAGTTAGAGATGCTGGAAAACCAGAAAATATGGTAGAAAAAATAGTTGAAGGTAAAATGAGTTCTTGGTATTCTGAGTCTGTTCTTATAGACCAAAAATTATTTACTGACAACAAAATATCTATTAAAAGTTTGATAGATGAAATATCTAAAGAAGCAGGTGCTGCTGCAAACATTAAAAACTTTGTAATAGTTTCTTTAGGTTTAAATTAATAATAGATTTTAATTGAACTTAAAAAAGGTTATGATAAAAAATTATCATAACCTTTTTTATTAATAGAGTATAATAAATGAGCTAATCTTACTTACATTAATCACTGAATGATATAACACCTTCAATAATAGCTTCAAATCTTTCTGGTTCAATAATCATTACTGTATCATCAATTTTTAGGTTAGGGGCAAAGTCACCTATACTTATTAAGAATGAGTGAGCACTCTTATATACTCTTGCATATTCCATAAATTGATCTACAGTCTCCTGTCTCATAGGATATCCGGAAGTATCTAATGCAAATGTACTCTTATATGATTGTCCCTCAGAACCAAATTTCTTTATAGTAACGAAAAATACTAATGTATCTGATTTTTTAGTATGATCTGTAACTACATAACCATTTAATGTTAATATTCTGTAGAAATACTTTTCCAAATATTCTATAATATCCATTTCCAAAGCAGTTCTGAATGCATTATTGGCAATGATAGAACTATATGTTTTTAATTTCTGATCAACATCTAAGTATATATTTCTAATTGATTTTATTATTTCCCATTGTTTTACAGCAGCTTCAAATTGTTTATTTTTAACCAAAGTTTCTGCATATCTGTATCTTTCATCTACTACTTTTTCATTAGGTACATTTTCTTTATTTAATACCTGTCCGTAATATTCTCTTGCCTTACTATAATTTCCAAGTTCATAATATGAATTAGCAAGATTTAAAGATATACTATCTTTATCTGATATCTCATTACTGTCATAAGCAATTTCTAATTCTTTAATAGCATTTTGGAAGTCTCTGCTTGAAGATAATATTTCACCAAGTAATAGGTGATATTGTGCATTTGTAGAATCCAATGCTATAGCTTTTTCTATATTTTGCTGAGCTGCATGGTATGAACGTATTTTATAAAAACAGTATGCCAACATGTATAATAACTGAGGATTGCTGTCATTATGTCCTACAGCTAATGATAAATATTTTTGAGCTTGTACCCATTCTCCATATTGATAACAAACATTACCTGCTTTGAATAGAGAATCATAATCATTATCTCTTATTTTTGTAATCATATCATATTCATCTATTGCTTTTTTAGTATTGCCTGTTTGTTCATATATTTTTGCTAAGAATTCTCTTACAGTTAATTCTGTTAATTCTTTAGAGAAATATGCTCCATCTATCATATTCTGTAATGCCGCCATAGCCAGTATATACTGCTGCTGCTTATAATATATATTAGCACTCATCCACAATATATTTGCATCTTTTTTATACTTAGGGTCTAAATTATTTATTTCTCTCATGGCTACATCATAATTTTGATCATTATAAGCCTGAACAATTTTTTTTAGTTTTATAGGATATGACCCGCTTTTTATAACATAATTGGTTGCGAAACCCAATAAAACTATTAGCACTAATATTATAATTAATGAAGCTTCCACGATTCTTTTCCCTTTTTATTATTCATAATATATAACTGGACTTCCAGTTTCTTCTGATTCATTTAAAGCGTCTTTAATTTTTTTCATTAAATTTTCTTTAATGACATAAACTGACATTTTATTCGATTTATTATTTGAAAAATCAAATCCGCTTACAGCCATAGATATATTAATATCTACACTTTCACCATTATATTCAAAGTTATAATTTTTTAATGCTTTATAATATCTTTTTGTAGCTTTCCAAGATTCCTCTTCATTAGCATATATTATTGAATATATAACATTTTCATTAACCAAGCATTGATTTTCACCTATTCTGGCATTTTTCTTTATTGCCTTAATCAGTTCATCTTTAATTTTGTTATATCCATCAACTCCAAAATCTTCTATTATAGATTCATTATTTGAT
Source organism: uncultured Brachyspira sp. (assembly GCF_944390595.1). GTDB lineage: Bacteria > Spirochaetota > Brachyspiria > Brachyspirales > Brachyspiraceae > Brachyspira. The sequence continues at coordinate 3,474 of NZ_CALXRN010000102.1, forward strand.
ATACCGAAAGCTATTATTCCAACAGCATGCTTGTATCTTTGTGAAAATGCTATAATATTTTTTATAGTATTAGAAAATATTTCATATTCTGCATTTCTAATTTTTATAGTACTGTAGTTTTCATCATTTTCATCTTCATTATCTGAATCTAATATTTCATCTTCTACTATACTATATCCTAAATTATATAATATAGTTTTATACATAAATATAATTAATTTCTTTATGCTGTATGCTAATTGTATTGATATGAAAAATAATCCTACAGCCAATATACTGCTGTAAAATGTATAGTCTTTTTTATATAAAAGTTTTTGTATTTCTGGTACATAACTAAGAGACAGTATAATTATCAATGAAGTAACTATAAAGAAAAGTAAATTCTCTATACTTTTACTTAATGAACTATATGTTTTAGTAGGCTGCATTAATACTATTATGAATGCATATAATATAGATATACCAATCCATATCCATACCCATACGTCAAGAGCATACAATAAATATACCATAAAATTTTGCTGATTTGATGATATTAGCAGTATGTAAATAGGTATAATAACGGCACTGTATATCAATGTACTTATCATAGCGGCAAAGAAACCGTATATGTATGATTTTGACAAGTTTATTTGTTTAGCTTCCATAAATAATTACCTAATTTTTATGCCATATCGTATTATTATATTTCGGAGCAGCCTGACCAAATACTTTCATTATTTTCTCCAATTCTAATTTATTGGAGTATAAAACATATTCAAGTCCTTTTCTGCCTTTGCTTATAGCAGCAATAAAACTTTCTTCTGTTACACAAACAGCATTAGCTCCTAATGTATAATATTTAAATACATCAACTCCATATCTAGGAGATTCTGCAAGTATGGTTATTTGCATTTTATGATTATTATGCAAATTAAACGCCACTCTATTTATAGTATCGGCAACTTTTTCTATACCTTTTAATGCATACTTGTTATTATTTGAAAAATATACACTATTTGCATGCGAAGAATGAACATTATGAATGTCATTATCGCTAGATATTCCTTTTATGATAATTGGAATATCTATTTGTTTTATCATTTTTGATAATTCTTTTTCACTTTTTATGTACACTTTATTTAAAGAGTTTAAGTTATAGCAATATGAGAAATCTATGCCAACAGCACAAGCACCATTTTTTTCTGCCTCTCTTAATCTTTGAGCTAATACTTCCTGCGGATTATTGGCATCCAGCATTATTATCCCTCTTTTATTGCCTTTAATAGTTCTTATTGATAATTCAAATAATTCTTCATTATTAAAATCATTTAGTATAGTTAATACTTCGCAATTTGAAGCAGTATCCATTAATATTTCATAATATTCTCTTATGTCTATAATTCCATCTATAACTTCTTTTAAATTATGAATAGTATCTATTATTATAGGCTGAGATACATGCATATTAAATAGGGTAGTTTCTAAATTTACATCTTTTTCTTCATGTATAATATTTGGTGTAAAACAGTAATTTGATAAACCAGTTTTTTCATCAGCTTTAACCTTAAATATATAGCTTGCATTATATTTAGAAGCAAGTTTTTCCTGAGCAATTCTTTTTATTTCTTCTATTGTTAGATTTTTTTCATCTGTAAGTCTGAAATGTACAGCACTCATAGCCTTATTTGCTATTGCTACAGCTTCATCTCTTGTATTTCCAACTGTTATTATATTACCAGCTTTTTCAAGATTGTTTGTAGGAGTAACTAATATATCTCCGGCTTTTGTTTTTATAAATACTTCTTTAACACCTTCTATTTTTTTAGCATTTTCAATACCTTCTATAGATTCTATTATACCGGTTCCTGGAAGAAATGCTTTTTCAACTGATACTTTATCCCATTTTGGTTTTAAATCACTTGGAGGATTTCCTAAAGCTATTTCTATTGCATTTTTTATTAAATTTACACCAGTAGCAAGAGGGTAGGTATAGGCACTCATAAATCCGCCGGAAAGTCTGGCAGCAATTTCACCAACCATAGCACCATTTTTTGTTACTTTTATATCCCCTTTAGCAGCACCAATTTTTAGATTTAATGCTTTTATACCTGCTTTCATTACATTAATAGCATCATCTAGTTTTTCTTTTTCTAAAGCAGAAGGCATAATATGTCCTGTTTCTATAAAAAATGGAGGAAATTCTATAATTCTATCAGCAACTCCGGTAACATATATTTCATCATTATATATAAGCATATCAATAGAAAGTTCTGGGCCATCCATAAATTCTTCTATTATAACTTCTCCGGAAGGCGATGCACTTTTTGCTCTATTAAAAGCAGCTAATATATCATTTTCATTTGATACTTTCATTACACCGCGGGCTCCCATATTATCAGCAGGCTTAACAACAACCGGTTTATCTAAATGCTTATATGCCTCCATAGCTTCTTCATAATTCCATACAGGGAAAAAATTAGGCTGAGGAACATTATTTTTCTTAAATCTCTCACGCATTCTAATTTTATTGGATGCCGCATAGGCATCTTCAAATCTATTGCCAGGTAATCCCAAAGCATTGGCAACAGCAGCAACAGTTGTAGAAGCATCAGTACCTACTGTAATAACTCCATGTATTTCCATTTTTTGACTTAAATCTCTAGCAGCCCTTACACTTCCATCAACGTCTCTAGTGGATACAACCATTGGATAATCTGCTATTTTCATTCCATGAGCATCTTTATTATAATCAAAAACTATTGTATATAATCCCATTTCCTGTGCGATTTGTATAGCTGGAACCTGCAATAGTCCAGCTCCTATTATTATTATACGTTTGCCTTTCATTAAATATTGCCTTTTTATTTAATTTAAAATATTCCTTAATAGTGTTACTAATATCGAAATTTTAATACTAAACTAAAGAACTTTATATTTTTATATAATTGACAATTTTTTGATATACAAATAGAATATTATAAATAGTTTTGTTTTGGAGTTTATAATGGAAATAGAAGATAAAAAAGAAGAATGCAGTTTCGACAACTTTACGGCACTTGATATTAGAACAGGTACTATAATAGAAGCTGAGGATTTTCCTAAAGCTAAAAGGCCTGCATATAAATTAAAAATTGATTTTGGGGCATTGGGGACTAAAGTATCATCTGCTCAGATAACTAAATTATATAAAAAAGAAGATTTAATAGGAAGACGTATAATAGCTGTTGTTAATTTTCCAAAAAAGCAAATAGCCAACTTCTTTTCTGAATGTCTTGTTCTAGGTGCCGTTAAAGACAATGGAGAAGTGGTATTATTAACAACAAAAGAAGAATGTGAAAATGGAATATCAATAGGTTAGTTATATAAGATTATATAAATCTAATTTTTTAATTATTGAATTCCAATTCCTCAAATGAATCTTTATCAAGAAGTTCATAATGATAACCTTGTTCTGTAAGGAATAATTGTCTTTTATGAGCAAAATCTTCTTCTTTAGTATCTGTTGTAATTATAGAGAAGAAATAGCTTTTATTTTCACCTTTTTTAGGACGAAGTACTCTTCCAAGTCTTTGTGCTTCTTCCTGTCTTGAACCAAAAGTTCCTGAAATTTGTATTAGAACATTGGCATCAGGCAAATCCACAGCTAAATTAGCAACTTTACTTACTATAAGAGTTGTAATTTCACCTGTTTTAAATTTTTTATATATAACATCTCTTTCGCTTTGAGGTGTTTTTCCGGTAATTATCGTATATCCGGTTCTATTTTTCATTTCATCCAATTGATCTAAATACTGACCTATAATAAGTATATTTTTACCTTTTAGTTTTTCTATTATCTTTTTTACTATAGTATATTTTAATACATTTTCACTAGCTATTCTAAATTTTACCTTATCGCTGGATATAACATAATCGGATCTATGGCTGTCATCTAATGGTATTCTTATATCATAACAATATGCTTCTGCTATAAATTTCTTTTCCTCTAATTCACGCCAAGGTATATCAAATTTTTTAGGACCTATAAGACAGAATACATCTTTTTCAAGTCCGTCTTCTCTTACTAAAGTAGCAGTAAGCCCCAATCTTCTCATACTCTGAATTTCGCTTGTAAGTTTTATAATAGGAGCTGGAAGCAAATGCACCTCGTCATATATTATTAATCCCCAATTATGCTGGAAGAATAACTCAAAATGTACAAATGGAGATTCTTTATTTTTTCTGTAAGTTAGAATTTTATATGTTGCTATTGTTATTGGCTTTATTTCTTTGTTTAAGCCGTTATATTCACCTATATCTTCAGGAGGAATATCAGTTTTATCTAAAATTTCATCTCTCCACTGCCTGCATGCTGTAACACCTGTAACTATTATCAGTGTTTTTGTCTGTGTTTTATGCATAGTAGCAATACCTACAACAGTTTTACCTGTACCGCATGGCAAAGCTATTACTCCGGCACCGCCTTCTGGTTTTCCATCTGCATAAAATGCTTCTACAGAGTTCTTTTGATAATCTCTTAAAGCAAATTCATCTCCGCTTGATGCTAGGTTTTTTCTTAAATTAAAATTATATGTTTCACCTGTTTTATATCCTGCTAAATCTTGAACAGGGTATCCTATATTAATAAGAGCTAATTTTATATGACCTCTATATGTAGGATCTATTTCCAATTTATTTTCATTAATTTCTGATTTTATGTACTTTATCATAGCTTTATAGTGAAGTATTTCATCTATAATGTTTTTATCTTCACTTATTAAATAATATTTATCATTTTCTCTTATTATTTTTATTCTGCCGTACTTTTCTATACTTGTTTCTATTTGCTTTATTATATTTTTTGGTATTTCATAAGATGTATATTTTTTTAAAAAACTTATTATTTGTTCTGAGGTATAATTTAAACTGGCAGCATTCCACAATGATACTAATGTTATTCTATAGGTATGTATGTACTCAGGGCTTTTTACAAGTTCTGCAAATACCAGCATAAAATTTCTAATTTCTTCAAAATGTTTTGTGCTGACATCCAAAAGAATAGTACCATCGCCCTGAACTATGAGCGGAGCATTTTTATTCAATTTTTTTTCCTTATATAGTTACTTTATCGATTAAAATTGATTAACAATCAATAAATATTATTTTCTATAAGAGTTATGGTTTCTTTAAATTTATTCAAATATTCAGTATTATTTGTATTTTGACTCATCCATGTTTTAAGTATATTTATTGATTTTGTTTTATCATTCTGAGCTAGATAAACATCAGATAATGTTAAAGCTGCCTGAGGTATTAAATAGCTTTTAGGATATGCTTTCATGAAGTTTTCTAAAGTGTTAGCAGCTTGAGTATAATTGCTTAAATCTATTTGGGTATTAGCTAAATTATATATTGCACTTTCCTGTAAATAGAATCCTCTGGCATTAGCGACTTCCTGATAGTATTTTTCTGCTTCTTTAAAATTTTCTACATCATAATATACTGAGCCTAAGGCATATGCACTTCTTAATTTTAAGTTTTTACCTTTAGCAGCAGAATATACCTTTTGAAATCTGCTTGTTATATCTATTATCAAACCTGGATTATTTAATTGATCATCTGGTAATTGCGAATTCTGATATACATTATATAATGCTAATGCAGATTCAAAGTCTATATTAATTTTTTCATCCTGACTTTCTATATTCATTCTATATACTAAAATACCAGCTATTATTACTATTATAAGTACAAAAGCTGAAATAAATATTAATCTATTATTGTAAATATATGCAAGTATTAACTCAGCATTTTTCTGCATTTTGCTCATAAAGCCCTCTTACATTTAAGAAATTATTTTGAATAGTCAATTATAATAATTAAAATAAAAAAAATCAAGTGCTTATTTGACATATAATTAATTTTTACACTTGTTTATTATATTAAGCTATGATATAATAGTATAATAGATAAAATTAATTTTTATATAGGTATGAGTTTTATGGCATCTCAAAAAATAAATGCAGAAAAAGAAGTTTTAGCTATAAGAATATCAGCAGAATATAGTGATTTGGATAAATATATTTATATGGTATTTTTTATAGATAAGTTTTATAGTAAACTTATAGATATGACATTTGTTATATCAGGTGATCATAAGTTATTAAAATTTTTAAACTCATATACTGATTTATTAGAATTGTATAAACATATAGAAATATATAATAAAATTAATACTGTAGGCAGTTCATATTTAAATAAATTTAAAGAGTCAATTAATAATATTTTGTCAGAAGATAGAAATATAAATAATATTATTGTATATCATAATAATAATAATATTATATCCATAATAGATATGTTTTCCAGTTCAATGAATAGATTTATGGATTTTCATATAGGTACATTTGATATAGTTCATAATGTCATAAGTATAGATGATGTTAATTTGGCTATGGAAAATTTACATAAAGAACTAGAAAATATGTCTAATTCTCAATCAGCAGTAAATTCCGAAAATAAAAATGAAGCTTCAGGAAATGCAAATTCTGTGCCTAATTATAAACTTATTAACGCTTCATTTATAGTTGATCCTATATCCGGAAAATCTATTAATGATATACAGCCTGGAGATAAAGTTATTGTAAGTATTAATTCTAATACAGTTGAAGAGAATATAATATATCTTGAGCTTAATGGAAAGCAGGATAAATACTCTAAATATTTAGTTCCAGCAGAGGTTTTAGAAAAAAATGTTGAGGAAAAATCAATAAAGATTCTATTGAAATTGATAGAAGGATATTGCTGTTTAATAGAAGAATCAGAGCCTATTAAATTAAAAATATTTAATCCTAATAAAGATGTATATACTATGCCGGAAAAAGATGATGAGAAATTTTCTTCCAAAAAAAATGAATCTTTTATTAAGAAACTGCTTCCTAAAATGGATACATTTAAATTAGCAATGCTTGGACTTGGTGCTGTTATAATAATTGTTTTCATTTCTATAGTTTATGTATTCTTTTTCCAAGGTTAATTTTCTAAATTTATATTTTTATCTTATAATTTATATTTATTAAATTTCGGCAAAGGTGTAAGTATGAAAATAGTTGTATATTCTGTTTTAGATGATGAAATAGAATCTTTTAAACTCATGGAAGAAAAATATAATATAAAATTAGATTTGCATAAATATTATTTAAATATTAATAATGTAGAAGAAACAAAAGGTTATGATGCTTTATTATTTAATGCAAGAGATGAAATAACAGATAAGGTTATTGATAAACTTATAGAGTATGGTATTAAATATATGAGTACAAGAGCTGTCGGATTTGATAATGTTGATATTAATCATGCTAAAAAGGTTGGAATGAGAATTGCTAATGTTCCTTCGTATTCTCCTAATTCTGTAAGTGAGTTTACAATACTTTCACTGCTTTCTCTTATTAGAAATTATAATAATTTGCTTATTAATGGATATAATAGAAATTATGTGCGTAATGGATTAATAGGTAAAGAAATTAGAAATCTGAATATTGGAGTTATAGGAACCGGAAGGATAGGAACATTAACTATTAAGCATTTAAAAGGATTTTCTCCTAAAAATATATTTGTATATTCAAGAACTCAAAAGGATGAAATAAAAAATTATGCTGAATATGTTTCATTAGATAAATTATATGCAGAAAGTGATGTTATAATATATCATATTCCATTAACAAAAGAAACTAATGAAATGTTTTGTAAAGATGCTATAAAAAAAATGAAAAAAGGAGTTTATATTATTAATGTAAGCAGGGGAGCTATAGTTAATAATATTGATTTACTTGAGGCACTTAAAAATAAACATATAGCTGGTGCTGCATTAGATGTTTATACAAATGAAATTCTTTATGCAAATAAAAATATAAAAGATAAGATTTTAGAAGATAATATAATAGAAGAGTTATTTAAGATGGATAATGTTATAATAACTCCTCATGCCGCTTTTTATACAGATGAGGCATTATCTAATATGGTAAGTATTTCTATAGAAAACATAATTGATTTTTATAATACAAATGAATGTAAAAATGAAATATAATAAAATTATATAATATTTACATATTTTTTTCATTTTTTCTTGACTAACATTTTTAAATTATATAAACTAGTAATTAATAGTTGTAAAAGTTTAATTTAAAGGGGTTTATTATGAAAAGCATGAGAATTGTTTTATCATATATTGTTGGTATATATCTTGTATTTTTTATGGCTTTTTTTTCTTTGTCATGTTCTAAAAATAATGATAATAACAGAGGAATAATAGTAAATTTAAGTGTTGAACCTAAAACTATAGATCCAAGTTTAAATGCTCAAATATACGGAGTTATTTATATATCTCATGTATTTGAAGGATTAACAATAAGAGATAGGGATAACAAAATAGTACCAGGAGTTGCTGAGAGCTGGGATATTAGTGATGACGGAAAAGTATATACATTTTATTTGAGAACTAATTCTACATGGTCAGATGGAAAACCAGTAGTTGCAGGAGATTTTGTATATAGTTGGAGAAGACAGGTTGATCCTAAAGTAGCCAGTGAATATAGTTATCAGCATGAACCGGTAAAAAATGCTATGGCTATTACCAGAGGGGAATTGCCTGTTGAATCATTAGGAATTAAGGCTATTGATGATCATACATTAGTTGTTGAATTAGAAGCTCCTACAGCGTATTTTTTGGAGGTTATAGCTTTCCCTACATTTTCGCCTTTAAGAGAGGATATAATATCTAAATATGGTGATAAATGGACTTTAAGCCCTGAAACATATATAGGAAATGGTCCTTATGTTATGTCTGAGCGTAATATAGATCAAAATATAGTAATGGTAAAGAATGATAAATATTGGAATGCTGATGAAATAGTTGCAAATAAAATAACTTTTGTATTTATGCAAAATGGTGCAGCAGCTGTTGCCGGTATAAAAGATGGAACATTAGATATGGCTTATGAACCTCCTCAGCAGGATATTCCTACTCTCACATCTGAAGGATTAATACAAATTAAGCCGCTTATAGCTACATATTATTATCCTATTAATGTAACTAATCAATATTTAAAAGATCCTAGAGTTAGAAAAGCATTATCGCTTGCCATAGATAGAAATTATATAGTTGAAAATGTTACAAAGGGAGGACAGAAACCAGCAGGCGGATGGGTTCCTTATGAAGTTAGTGATACTAATGGAGATTTTAGAATAAACGGCGGAAATTTATATGATATATCAAAAGAAGGATATGCTAAAAATATAGAATTGGCTAAGAAGCTGCTAGCCGAAGCAGGTTATCCTAATGGAGAAGGTTTTCCTGTTATAGAATTTAAAACGGATCCTGGTAATCATGTAGGCATATTTGAAGCAGTTCAGCAAATGTGGAAAGAACATCTTAATATAGATTGTACTATTACACAGATAGATAATGCTTTGCTTGGACAAACTTTATTAGATAAAAATTTTATGATAGGAAGGCTTTATTGGTCTGCTGATTATTCTGATCCTATGTCTATGATGAGTTTATTTACTAGTTATAATACTCAAAATAATGGAGGATACAGTAATAAAAGATACGATGATTTAATAGGGCAGGCTATGTCTACAGATGATAATAATATAAGAATGAAAGCTATGCATGAAGCTGAAAAAATTCTTATAGAAGAGGATATGGGGGCTATACCGCTTTATTTCTTTACTGAGCCTTTACTTGTTTCACCTAAACTAAAAGATGTAGTTTATAATCCATTAGGATTCCATAAATTTTTCTACGCATATTTAGAAAAATAATTATTAAATATAATTAAATAAAGAGATGGTATTCTGCCGTCTCTTTTTTATTGCATGAATATTAAATTATTTAGGCATAATATCCGATTTTAACAATATAAACAGCTTGCAAATCTTTAAATAATACTGTTTAATATATTAAAATAAAATGGGCGGGTAATCTTATTAAAAGAGTAAAAAAACTTATAATAATTATTTTCCTTATAATAATGATGTTATTTGTCAATTCTTGTGATACTTTTGATATGTATATAAGAAAGGCATTAGAAGGTGCTAATCTATATGAACTTAGCGTATTTGGAGAATCTTTAGGACGCGATATCAAAGTAGTAGAACTTAGAGGATTTGATGTAAATAATTTTAGAAGCGATAGAGTTTCATATTATATTAGTAAATATCAAGGCAGCTGGAAGCCTTATATGCAGACCATAATTGATAGAGCCCAAATATATTTGCCTTATATAAAAGAGGTTTTTAAAGAAAAAGGTGTTCCAGAAGATTTAGTTTATCTTCCTATTATTGAAAGCAGTTTTAATCCTCAGGCTATATCTCATGCGGGAGCAGCAGGATTATGGCAGTTTATGCCTATGACAGGTGCTATATATAATCTTAAAGTTAATTATTGGTCTGATGACAGATTCGATCCGGAACGTTCAACAAAAGCAGCAGCTGATCATTTAGTGAGGCTTGATAAAAATTTCAAATCTTGGGTTATAGCTTTAATTGCTTATAATGCTGGAGGAGGAAGAATATCAAAAGCTATTAGAGAAGTTAAAAGCAATGATTTTGAGGATTTGCTAAGAGCAGGAGTTTTACCTAAGGAAACGCAGGAATATATACCTAAATATGTTGCTGCTGTTATAATAGCTAAAAACCCTGAGAAATTTGGTTTTCAAATAAATAAGCCTAAAGTTGTATTTCCTCAGGGAGATTTAGTTTATGTTGATGATGCTGCTGATTTATCTATTATTGCTAAAATGATAGAGGTTGATACCGCAGATTTGAAGGCTTTGAATCCTCATTTAGCAAGGGGAGTAACACCTCCAGGTATGGTTAGATATCCTTTAAGAATACCAGAGGGTAAAGAAAAATTATTTTATGATACATTTGGTAAAATTAAACCTGAAGAGAGAGTAACATTTAGAAGACATGAAGTAAAAATGAATGAAACTCTTTCTCATTTGGCAAGATTTTATAATGTACCTATGAATGCTATAGTTGAAATTAATAAATTGAAATCAAGAAATTTAAATATAGGTCAACAGGTAATGATTCCTATTCAGGGACTAGATAATGCTAAACAGGTTGATTTAGCACAGTATGAAGAAGAGCAGGAAAGAATAAGAGAAGGAAGATTCGTATATTTTGAATCTTTGCCTCCACCTGATTATGAATATAAAGATATAATGTATCATGTAAGAGCAGGTGATACCCTTTGGATTATTGCAAGAAAATTTAAAATAGATATTTCTGAGATAAAGGCATGGAATAAATTAGAGAGCAATGTACTTTCTATTGGTATGGAAATATTTTTAAGAATACCAATTAATCGTTAAATTAGTTTTTCATTAATAAGTGTTTCTAATTTATTTAAAATTTTGGTTCTTCTTTCCCAAAGATAATCTATCATAGAATCATATATTTTTATTTGTTTTTGAAAGGAATCAAATAATTTATCATCTTTATTTAATTTATCTATCTCTTTTATTAATTCTTTATTATCTTCATCTTTTTTGAAAAATAGTAATGCATTTTTATTAACTAAATCAAATTCTATATTTTCATCTCCATTATATATAGGTATGCTTCCAGATTTGAATGCATCAAAAAGTTTTTCTGTTACATATCCTTCACTAATAGTATTTTCAGGACATATATTGAATTTAAAATCTTTTAAATATTCTATTTTATTATTATTAAAATCCTTTTTTAATGTATTATCATTGTGAAATAATTTGCTAGGGCATGATATAGTATCTATTTTATAAATTTTCTTATACATTTGATTTCTTATTCCAGATACATCATGACTAGCTACTAATGAAGCAAATTTATTTTTTTTTGATTTAGCATTATTTATATCATCTATAACTTTTCTTATATCATCTTTAGTGTAGTTTTTATTATCTAATAATCCGTGGAAATGATAAAATATCCAAATAGGGAAGCGTACATAATTTGTATATTTATTTTCATCGAGTTTATCAAATCCAAGTGATAAGTCAACATCATTGATGCAGTTATCATAATATTGAGACCATATTTTGTTTATAGTACTTTTTGATACGCATTCCCCAGTATAAAATATTTTTATTTTTGCTTTAGATTTTTCTAAAAAATACCTTTTACCAACAGGAGCAAAAAATTCTATATCCGGATTATAGCTAATTTCTAAATCATTAATATAATTATTTTTTATAAGATTATAGAAATAGTTATTTAAAAAATCTTTTTCATTTACATCCCAATCATTTCTAATGAAGAAAGTTTTTTTATCTTTAATACTTTCTTTATAATGATTATAATTTATTTTATACCCAAAATCTTTTAAATAAATAGAATTAATTCTTATGCTATTTCTAATACTTTTAACTGGAATAAGCCATACTAGATATTCTATCAAATTCTTTTTTAAAATTAATTTTTTACTCATGAATTTTTTAACTTTTGAATTTATCCAAGCTTAATCCTACAGTTTTTAAATCATATTCAAGCATTATTTTTACTAATTCTTTAAATGTTGTCTTTGGTGTCCATCCTAGTTTTTCTTTAGCTTTAGCAGGATTTCCTAATAATAAATCAACCTCAGCAGGTCTGTAATATCTAGGATCTATTTCTACATATTTTTTCCAATCAAGATTAACAAGACCAAATGCTTCATCTAGAAACTCGCGTACAGAATGTGTTTCACCTGTAGCTATAACATAATCATCAGCCTTATCCTGCTGAAGCATAAGCCACATAGCCTCAACATAATCTTTAGCATATCCCCAGTCCCTTTTAGAATCTAAGTTTCCTAAATACAATTTATCCTGTTCTTTATTAAGTATTCTAGCAATAGCATGCGTAATTTTCTTAGTAACAAAAGTCTCTCCTCTTCTAGGACTTTCATGATTGAATAATATACCATTACAAGCATACATATCATAACTTTCTCTATAATTTACAGTTATCCAATATGAATATACTTTAGCACAAGCATAAGGACTTC
>NZ_CALXRN010000103.1 GCF_944390595.1 uncultured Brachyspira sp.
CGTCCTTATTTTTATATAAAGGATATAACTTTCATTATACTTAAAGATAAGATTAATAATATATACATTTACGGAAATAAATTTGAAAACATTGATGAAGGTATTCATTATTTGTACACGGGTAAAATTTTTATAAATAATGCAGGTTTATTTGGTATTTATGAAATTGCAGGAAACAGCAGAAAAATTGAAGTTTTTGATTATGATACTGAAAAAGAATTTATAAGTTCAAAAAGAAAAAATATTGCAGATATAAATTTAAAAACTGAAAATCTTTCAAAGATTGAATACATTATGGATATTAATTCCAAAAGAATAGAAGGAGTTTTTGAATTAATAAATGAGCCTAAAATAAATATAAAAAATTTTGATATAGCTGGATTTGTGTATTTAAAAAATTATACAGAATTAACTACAATAATTATTAAGCATTTATTTAACTTATATTATGCTTTTATAGATAATAAAGAAAAAATAAATTTTGATATTAATGGCGAATCTAATTTTTCAAAAGATTTTCAGGATAAAAAAGAAAAGGAACTTTCAGATGAAGTTAGTTCATTATTGAAAAAAAATTCTGTTTATGAACTAAAACAATATTTTATTAAAATTAAAGATTTATATGCTTTTAATATATTATACTGCGATGAAAAAACTATTTGTATGTATAAAAGATTTATAAAAATACAAGATGATAAAGAACTTATAATAAATAATGTTTTTCTTACTTATGATTTAAATAATCAAAAATTAATAAGTTATTATTTGAAAGATTTAATAAATAATGCTGATGAAGTATTAAGGAAATATAATATTCCTAGTGATTTTTATTCTGATATAGATAATTTAATTTTTGGTATAACGGATTTCTTTATTATAATAATGAAAGAAAATGGATACAAAAAAATTTTTATTGATTATAAAAATATAAAAGATTATGTAAATAGAGATCATTATTTGTCTTATTTATTTGTTTCTAATAAAAATCATTTTGAATAAAAATTTAAAAACTATAATAAATATATTTGCAGTTATTGTCATTGCTATATCTGTTAATATTATTGCTTTTTCTTTTAGAATGATGATATTTTATAATAGAGGTAATTTATTTTATACTATTGATATCATAGCTTTATTACTTATACTAAACTCTGTAATTTTCTTTTTCAATGTATGCAGTACAAAAACGTAATTCTGAAATTGTAAACCTTTTAATTTCTAAATGTGCAAATCTAAATTCTAAATCTTATAGAAATAGAACTGCCTTATATATAGCGAAATTAAAAGGTTATGATAATATTGTATGTATTTTATAAAATTCTAAAAAATAAAATTTAATAAATATTATATACTTTTTAATTACAGAAAAATTGTTGACAGTAATCATTATTTATATTATATATTTAATTAATTAATAATTAGGATTATAATAAATGAATGAGTTTTTTGAAGAATATGTTGATATAAATAACATAAAGCAGTATTTTATACATTACCCAAAAAAATCTAATACATCATTGATATTTCTTCACGGCGGACCTGGAGAAACCGAAAGTTATTTTTTATATAAAATGCATTCAAATACTCAGAATTATAATTTAATTTATTATGATCAAAGAGGTGCGGGAAAAACTCAAATAAAAAATAAATCCTTATCAGACAGCATAACATTAGAAACTCTTATAAATGACTTGAAAGAAACTATTGATTATGTAAAGGGTAAATATAATTCAAAACATATTATAATATTAGGGCATTCATGGGGCAGTGTTTTAGGAATGGAGTTTATAAAGAAATATAAAAATTATGTTTCTGCATATATTGGAATGGGACAGGTTGTAAGTTTTAGGGTAGGGGAGAAGATAGGTTTTGATTATTGTTTTGATATTGTAAAAAAAAGCGGAAATAAAAAATATATTGATAAATTAAATAAACTGCATGATTATCCATACTGCATAAATAAAGACAATGTTTTTAAAATATTTAAAGATTTTAGAGAAGTTCAGGCAAAATATAAATTAGCCGGATATTATGAAGGTAATGATAAACTTTCGGCTATTATTCATAAAAGCCCTGTTTTTTCATTTAAAGATGTTTTTAATTCTACATTAAAATTGAATAAAAATATAATAAATTATTTGATTGACTATGACATAAGTAATTTTAAAAATTTTGATATACCTATATTTTTTATATGCGGAGCTAATGATTGGCAGGTTCCTACTGTATTAGTAAAAAAATATTTTGAAACTATAACAGCACCGGATAAAGATTTATTTATTGTAGAAAATGCCGGTCATCTTCTTAATATAGAAAATACAAAAGATTATAATATAATACTAGAAGGTATATGCAGCAGAGTAAGCGGTGAATAAAATTATTTATAACTTTTGTTTTTTAAATGCCGAACAGTTTGCTTTACAAAATGTTCTATATATTTGAAATCTGTTGCTATATTAACTCTTATAAAACCTTTAAAATTATCTCCAAACCATTCTCCAAAGTCTACAGCTATTTTGCAGTCATCTTGTATGAACTCTTTTACTCTGTCCTTATTAATTATATTTCTTAAATCAAAAAATGGTAAATATGTACCTTCAAGAGGAGAAGTTACTATTTCTGGCACTTCTTTTTCGAATTCATCTCTTATATATTCATAATTTCTTTTAATAACTTTTAATAACCCATCAAGCCAATCGCTTCCATACCTGTATCCTGCCTCAGCTGCTATCATACCCATTAAACTAAGCTCTGTTTTATTGATTGTATTTATGTATTTTGTATATGTATTTCTCATATCTTCATTTGGTATTATTATGTGAGAGTTTAAAAGGCATGCTAGATTAAATGTTTTAGAAGGTGAAGTTAATACTATTAGTCTGTCTATATATTTATCTTTATTTTTTATGGATAGGGCAGATATAAAAGGTTTAATACCCAAATTAATATCCTGATGTATTTCATCAGAAACTATATAAACATTATGACGTTTGCATATATCAAAAGTTTTATCTATTTCTTCATCTGTCCAAACTCTTCCTACAGGATTATGCGGATTGCAGAAAATAAAAAGTTTAGGTTTATTTTCTATAATCTTTTTTTCAAGCATATCAAAATCTATAGAGAATATACCATTATCATTTTTTAAATCAACAGTTATTAATTTTCTTTCATTATCTTTAACTGCATTTGAAAAAGGATAATAAACAGGAGTAAGTATTACTACGCTATCATTTTTATTTGTGAAAGCATTTATAAGCCAATATAAAGCTGTAACTAAACCGGTGGAGAAGAAAATCCAATCTTCTTTTAAAGATATATTGTATCTGTTTTTCTGCCAATTAAAAAAAGCTTCAAAATAGCTGTCCCAAATAACTGTGTATCCGAATACTCCATGAGATACTCTTTCATGCAATGCATTTAATATTTCATCCGGAGCTTTAAATTCCATATCTGCTACCCACATAGGAGTAAGTCCTGAAACATTAAATCTTTTATCTCTAATAGTTTCCCATTTTTCTGAATTTGTATTTTCTCTGTTTACAGTATATTTACTGCAAAACTCTTCTACAGTCATAATTTCTCCATTTTATTTAATTTGCAGTTTTTAAAGCTTCTTTATATCCTAATTTTACAGCTTCGTCTAAATAATGTTTAGATTTTTCAGTGTATTCTTTCATTTTTTCTGCTGTAATGGTTGATAGTTTTGAATACTCTTCATAAACTAGCGATAAATAATAATAACTTTCTGCAAGTACAGAAATAGATTTATTGTTTTTTATTGAATTTAAAAAATTAAATTCTGATTCTTTTAAAAGTTTTACTTGTTTTTCTAATTTATATTTATAAAGAGATGCTATACCATTGTTATTTAATAAATAAAAATTATTCTTTTCTATGTTAAGTCCGTATTCAATATCTTTTTTAGCATTATTTAAACTTTTTACATCATTAGAAATTTGATAATCAATTAAATATAACCATCCTCTATTTATATATATAGATGTATTATTCTTATCTATATTTAAAGCTTTGTTGTAATTATCCAAAGACATATCAAAATATTTTTTATCGTGAGTATTTTTATATTTTTCATTATATAAATCTGAATATATGAGCAATGTACTTAAATCATCAATATTATTATTATTTTCTATAACTTTATTATAGTCATTTAAAGCTAAATTAAAATACTCTTCATCTGAAGTGTAATGATATTTTTTTGTATAAAGTATAGCTCTGTCCTTAAGAGCATCTGTATTATCTTCTTCTTGAAGTGTATTAATATTGATAATTTTATTATAGTCTTTTAAAGCAGAATCAAAATATTTATTATCAGAAGTCTCCTGATATTTTTTACTTTGAACTAATGCCCTGTTTTTTAGAATATGCACATTTTCATTATCTATATCTAATATTTTTGTATACAAATTAATTGCTTTTTCATCATTTCCTGATTCTATCTCTCTCAATGCCATAATAGATAATTTTTTTATGTCATTTTCTTCAATTACTTTATTCTTATCTTTTTTTACAACATTCCAAAGTACATTATCTCCATTTTTATTGTATTTATAATAATTATTAAGAACAACTTTATCACCATCATAATTTGTGTTTATTATTTTATTATCATCATTTTCTATAATATCATTTGGTTTTATATCATTAAATTCTCTTGATTTTTTATCTTCTTTTTTGTTATTTTCTATTTCAATATTTTCTATATTTTCTATATTTTCTTCCGATGGCTCTAATTCTTTTCCTCTAAATAAAAATATGGAAGCTAAAATTGTTAATATAGTTCCTGCAAATATAATAATTAATGTTCTTGTATCTAAATTTAATAATGGATTGTTATTTATTATTGAGTTGAAGTTATTAACATGAGGAGCTATATATTCATCATATTTTATATCCATAAGATAATCTAAATTCTTTTTTATATTATACCTGTTTAAAATATCATTTTTATTGCTTATTTGAAAGTTTCTTAGTGCATAAGCGGAATTGCTGTAAATATTTGTAATGCGATTATCATAATATGAGCTATTTCTATTGTAAATCCAATAGCATATTCCTGCTACTATAGATATGAATAGAAATAATATTAACATAATACTTTTTGATGAGGATTTTTCATTTGGGGCTTCATAATTTTCATTATTTTTTGTAAAATTATGCTCTTGTTCCATTAAAAAATCCCGATATTTAGTAAATTATTTATCGGATTGAAATTAATAAAAAAAATAAATTATGATAACTAAATAGAATTTTTTAAAAATTATTATTCTCGTAGTATTGAATAATCATATTAATAATTTTTTTATTATTAGTGTTATATGCATAATCTAAAACATTATTTGAATTATTATCATATACATTAATATCAGGTTTATGTTTAAGTAAAATATCAATTATATTAATATTTTCTCTAATAATAGCAAACATCAAAGCATTTTTTCCATCATTACTTTTGATATTGATGTCAGCATAATTATCAAGCAGAATATTAACAGCATCCTCATCTCCATTTATTACTGCCTGTATTAAGGCACTATAGCCCATATTATTTTGATGATCTATATTTATGCCTAAATCTATTATTTTTTTTATAATTTTTATATCTTTAGAAAAGCAAGCTTCTATTAATATATTGTTTCCATCATTATTAATACTATTGATATTAGCACCATTTTTCAATAATATATCGAAAATATTAAAATGTCCTTGAGATACTGCTGCCATGATAGCATTATATCCAAAATTATTTGAAATATTAATATCAGCACCATTTTTTTATAAGTAGATCTACTATATCCTCATGTCCATTAAATGAAGCAAGCATTAAAGGGGATATTTTATCGCTGTCTAATATATTAACATCTATTCCATTTTTTAATAATTCTTTAACTCCATCATAATTACCATTTTCTGAATATATAAAAAGTCTGTCTTCTTCTTTGCTAATATCATATTTATTTGCTATATTATATTGTGTATATAATATACTAGTTAATATTATAAATATAAAAATAAAATATTTTAGCATAATAATATCCGTAATAAATTTATAAACATATACAACAGATTATAAATAATTATGTTAAATATTTTTATAATTGACAAAATACATATATATAGTATGATAAAATTATGAAAGTATTAATATTTGAAATAATAATGTTTAGCCCGATAATAATTGCTATGGGTTTAATAACTTTGTTATTATTTGCTCTTTTTTATTATTTTATAAAAATGATAAAAATTTTTTTGATTAAATACTTTCATATAGACAGAAAACTATTGGATAAAGTTCATATTATTTTATTTGTATCCATAAATATATTAATTAGTGCTTATTTCTTTATTATGCTTTTATATGATATAAATACTTATGGAGTAGATTTAACTGCGTTTATGGATAAAGATAATCAAGTATATATTGGAACTATAATATTTAATATTCTTTTAATATTAGAAAGTATAATTATTTCTTTTATTTGTATTTTTAAAAATACAAAATTATATCATAAATAATATATTTTTATGTTAATAAATTATTCTTTTATTTTAAATTTTCTTCTAAAATTATCTCTGCTTTTTCGTGTAGGAATAAACCAAGCTAATGTATCTATTATTTTATTAGTTTTTTTATCTATATTATTTATAAGTTTATTTAATTTTATTAAACTATCAGGTATATATGACATAATAGCTTCCATATTTTTATTTCTATAGTTTGATTCATATTCTTTTGCATCCTTAAAATTTCTAAATTTAGCTATAACGTCATTAGCATTACATCCGCATTGTGGTATATGACATACAACAAAATGAGATAAATAATTAATGTCTATTTCTTCAGTATATATATTTCCTACTATAGGAAATTGTGTACATACACCTCCTTTATATGAACCATCAGGTGATATACTTATTAAATTGATGCCTCCGCAGCAATAAAAGTTTCCAAAATTTTTCAAATTATTTCTTAGAGCTAAATTATGATTTATCGATATTTTATTATTATTTGCCAATTCAAAATATTCTACTGGCAAATTATAGTTATTATTAATATTTGTTTTTAATTCGGGTGATTTTAATAATTGTCTAGCATTATCTATCCAATCAAAGAAATCTTTGTCATATCTTTTATCTATATTAGAAAAATCTGGTGGAGTTCTTAACTCATCTAACTGCAAATGAAAATGATAATTCTTTTTTAGCTCATACAGTTCATTAAAAAAGCTATATGTTTTTTCTTTAAGTTCCGGATGAAGCATTAATGCAAAATTAAGATTCACTTTGTACTTATTAAATAAAATTATTATATCTTTTATATGATTTATATCAGCATACTCTAAATGTATTGATATTAAGCATCAAAATATATTGTTTTTAGCAGCCGAAATAATTTTTTCAAAATATTCAATATTTTTACTACCATTTGTTATTAATAATATGCTAATTTTTTTATCAAATGAATATATATATTTTATTAATTCTAAAGCGTCAGGATGATATGTTGCTTCTCCTCCGCTTATAGTGAAACTATAATATTCTGCATTTATTTTAAATATTTGGTCAACAGCATATTTTAATTGATATAATGGAATAAAATCTTTTTTATTTAAGGAATCTTGTCCAAAACAATATGAACATCTATAGTTACAACCGCTTAATAATCCCCAATTTATATATAAACATGAACTATCTTTAATTCCATGAAAAACTATATCTTCCATTTTTATTTCATTAATTTTATCATCATAGTTTATTATTTTCATAGAATTCCCCTAATATTAAAAATAGTATATTTGCATACATGTATAGTATAATCTCTCTCCAAGAAAAAAGAAAAATGTAATAATAATTTTTTAGAGTGTAGACTGTAGACTGTAGACTGTAGACTGTAGACTGTAGACTGTAGACTGTAGACTGTAGACTGTAGACTGTCAATAAATGGTATGATATTTATTAATTTCATATAGTTAATATATTATAAATAAAAATATTTTTTGTCAAGTTAAATAAGCGGCTTAGAAATGTTTTTTAAATAATCTGCTGCTTCTTTTTGTTCTTTACGAATAGCAAATTCCAAAGCTCTTTCACCATCTTTATTTTTATGTTCTATATCTGCACCATTTTCTATTAATAATTTAATTGTATCTATATCATTTATACCGGAAGCAAACATTAAAGGTGTTACTAACTTAAAGTTTTTAGCATTAACGTCAGCTCCCGCTTCTATTAATGCTTTTATTATTTCATGTTCTTTTGTAAGTGAAGCATAAAGCAAAGCAGAAAATAAAGGTCTGTCTCTTAAATTTACATCAGCACCGGAGTCTATTAAGTATTTGGCAATGCGAACTTGTTTTTCAGCACAGGCAAACATTAATGCAGTAATACCTGTTTTACTTCTTGCATTAATATTTGCTCCGTTTTCTACTAAAAGTTTTGCTATATCAAAATACCCTTTTTTAGAACAAATCATTAATAATGTAAATTTTGAATTTTCATCTCTGCTGTCGGATGAAGTATTATCTTCTTCTAAACATTTTTTTACATTATCAAAGTCATTGTTTTGGGTATATTCTACTATTTTTAGCATTATTATAAACCTTTATTTTTTACTGCCATTTATAAGATTCCACAAACATAGTTGAAATAGATATGCATGCAACTGCCCAAATAAGAAAGAATATAACGTTTTGTATATCTACCATACCTTTAGTAAAATCAGAAAAGTATGTTGTTATTGAAATAGCATTTAATAATTTGCTTGCTCCTGTAAACATTTCACTAAGCCAATTTATTATGTAGGCAAATATTCCCATAGATACACCTAAAATAGCAGCTACTAATTGGCTTTTAGATATGCTTGTAGCGATTAATCCAAGCCCAAGTATAGCAGTACCAAGAAGGAATAAACCTAAATAACCGCTGAATATAACTCCTATATCAGGTTTTCCAAATATCATAAGAAGTATAGGATAAACAAATGTCATAACAAGAAGAGAAGCATATACTACTAATACAGATAAATACTTTCCTATAACATATTGTAATGAAGTTATAGGAGCAGTCATTATAAGCTCAAAAGTACCTGATGCTCTCTCTTCAGCTATTAATTTCATACAAAGAATTGAAAGGAATAATATTGTAAAGAAACCAATATTGTACATTGTGTTTTCCATAACAGCTAATCTGCTGTAATAAACTTCTATAGTAAAGAAATAGCCTGTTAATGCTAAATATATAAATCCTAATATATAGTATAAAGGCGATACATAAAAGGATTGAATCTCTCTTGAAAATATAACATATATGTTTCTCATTATTAACCTCTTTAATTGTTATTTAAATCGTTTTTTTCTTCTGTTGCTTCTGTTTTATTATTTATAATATCATCTTTTATATATTTAGATTTATCAAAATCTTCATTTTTCTTTTTATCAGTAAAGTAAATAAATACTTCTTCCAATGATCTTTCTTTAGCTCTGATTTCAAGTACTTCAAAATTATTATTAACTAAATGTTTTACTATTGACGCTCTGGAATCATTGCCTCTTTCACATTCTATGATAATATCTCCATAAGAATTGCTTTCTGCTTGTATAACTCCATTAACTTCTCTAACACATAGAAGAGCATCTTCATGTCTGCCTGCTACTTTAAGTTCTATATTTCCTCCTAATATTTCTCTATCCATAGCCATTTTTAAGCCTTCTATTGTGTCTTCAGCTATTAATTCTCCGCTGTCTATAATTAATGCTCTTTCGCATGTATCTTCTACTTCGCTTAATATATGTGTAGAAAGTATAACGGTTCTTGTTCCGCCTAAACTTTTAATTAATGATCTTACTTCTATTAATTGGTTAGGGTCAAGTCCGCTTGTAGGCTCATCTAATATTAAAACATCCGGATCATGTATTATTGCCTGTGCTATACCTGTACGCTGTTTATAACCTTTAGACAAATGACCTATTATTCTATTTCTGTACTTAGTCAATCCTGTTATCTCTATTGTATTATCTAATGCTGTTTTTACATGTTTTGCAGGTATTCCTTTTAATTTAGCACAAAACCTTAAATAATCCATAACAGTCATTTCTGTATATAGAGAAACATTTTCAGGCATATATCCTATTCTCTTTTTTATTTCTATAGGATTGTCATAAACCTCATAATCATCTAAATAAACATATCCGCTGGTTGCAGGAAGATATCCAGTTATAATACGCATCATTGTACTTTTTCCAGCACCATTTGGACCTAAAAATCCTACTACTTCACCCTTATTGATAGTATAGGAAACCCCTTTCAAAGCCAAATGCTCACCATAATATTTAACTATATTATCAACTTTTATCATTAATAATCCTTAATTATCATTATAAAATTAAGATAACACTATAACAATAAAATTTAATTTTATCAAGTTATAGTATACACCTAATTGCTATATTATCGCAAAATAATAATTTTATATAAATAAAAAAAATTATAAAAATAAAAAAAAACCTATCAAATTAATGATAGGTTTTTTATTTTTAATTTTAATAATATTCTTATTGAGCAGCTGTATCAGTTTCTGTAGTAGTAGTTGTTGTAGTTTCACCGCTTCCGCTAGAAGGTTTGATGTTTTTAATAGCATCAATTGCAGCCTGTCTAACAGCCATATAATATTGTTCATTTTGAGCTAAATCTATTAAATCGCTTAAAGCAGCCTGATCGCCTATTTTACCTAAAGCTACAGCAACTTCATATACTATACCTTGAGTTTTAGCTAATCTTAATTGGTAAAGTAAAGGAGCTACGCCTTGAACGCTTCCTATTTCACCTAATGCCTGAGCAGCAGCTATAATGTTAGAAGTTTCTTGTTCTGCATATAACATTTGAGAAATATATCTAACAGAATTTTCTGATTTAGCAGCTTTAGCAGCTTGTAAAGCTTGGTAACGAACCATAGAATCAGAATTTTGTGGAGAAGTGCTGTCTAAACCATAACTTACATATCTATTAATTGCGTTTAATAAATTTTCAGAACTAGCACCTTTTTCACTTAAAGCTTTGAAACATAAAGCTTTTACTTGAGGACTACCGCTTTCTATAGCAGAAATTAAAAGTTTTTCATCTTGATTTGCTAAAGCATCTACAAAATTTTGAGAAAGCTCCTCTCTTGGTTTAGTACCTTGAGTAGTAGTTGTTGTTTCTGTAGTAGTAGTTTCTTGAGCAAAAACTGATGTTAAAGAAAATGCAAACATTAATGTTACAATAAATATTTTCTTGAGCATTATACAACCCCTTAATATATTAAGTTCTACTAATAATACTCTATTAT
>NZ_CALXRN010000104.1 GCF_944390595.1 uncultured Brachyspira sp.
GCAACAGTCTTTTAAATTTTCTTAGAAAGAAAAGTAATAAATGGAAACGTGAATTATCAATAGTATTAGCAGAGAACTTTCATCTGTTTGAAAATTGACAAAATATATTTGTTTAGGTATATACTAAAAATTTTTAACTTTGTCAACTACTATCCGTAGTGGCAATCGCACAGTATATCATATAATATTATGGATAGTCACTTATACGCGAACGAAGGAAGCACTGTAAAGTGCACGGCTGATTACTAATTATTGTACAAAAATTAAAAAATTTAAAATAAAAAAATACCATCCATAAAATAAATATATGAATGGTATTTAATTTTTTATATACAAAATAAATTATATAGCTTCAGAACCGCCTATAATATCAAGAAGCTCATTAGTAATATGTTCCTGTCTGGCTCTGTTAGCTTTATTTTTAAGATCTGTTAACAATCTTTCAGCATTATCAGTAGCATTTCTCATAGCAATAGCCCTTTCAGCATTTTCTGACAAAAAAGAACTTGTAAGCATAAAATAGAAATATGTTTTAATAGCCATAGGAACAACTTCCTTTAATACATCATCTACATTAGGCTCAATAACATATTCTAATTTTTTCTTTATTTTATGTCCCTCAATATCCTCTTCATCAGGAATCATAGGAATCAAACTTTTGATTTTTGGTATATGTACCACCCTTGTATAATATCTTGTATATATAACCTCTACCCTAGAAGCATTATCAACTGCATATTCATGCATGAAACGCTGAACTACAGTAGCACAATCATCAAAAGTAGATTCCTCATCTATACGAGGATATTTACGTGCTATCGGTATGCCCTGCTTTTCAAAATAAACTTCGCCTTTCTTTCCAAGTACATGAAGCTGAACCTCTCTTCCATGTCTATGATGGTGTCTGATTCTCTCCATAGCCTCATCAAAAATCTTTGTATTATAAGAACCGCATAATCCTCTTGAAGAAGTTACAACAAAAAGTATTATGTTTTTTATTTTCTTTTTTGGAGCAAGCAAAGGATGCACATGATCCATATCGGAATGCGAAAGATCTTCAACTATTCTGTTTAATTTTTGAGTGAAAGGACGCATACCTTGTTCTACTGTTAGAATTTTAGCTGTTCTAGATCTTGCTATCATATCCATAGTTTTGGTTATTTTATGAGTACTTGATACAGCTTTAATTCTCGCTTTCAATACATTAAGTTTCTCTGCCATAATAAAAAACTCCAATATATTAGAATCTTTTTTAATATTCTAAATCTTTATACAACTTATCTATTATATCATTATCAATATTTTCATCAAATTTACGGGCAAATAAATTATCTTTAATATTATTTTTTATATTATCATAATCTTTCATTTGTAAATTAATAGGAGTTCCAACTCCCCATATTAGATATCTTAAACAATCATTTATACAATTATCTTTGAATTCACTATTCATTAATATAGATTGAAAAAAGAATTCATCGCTTCCCCAAGTATAATTAAATCTTTTAAGATAGTTTGGATTATTTTTATCATAATCTAATATATATTCAATAGCATTATTAGTTAAATTCCACCATTGAGAGCCATAATATATATTGTCAGGTGTAGTACGTTTTATAGGCTGAAAATTAGATATTTTTTCACGCATATTTTTGCTAAGTAATTTTCTATATATTTTACCAAAATTATAAGCATTTAATCTAAATGACATTTCTTTATACATACCATCATTACTTTTTATATTTTCAAAAGAAGTAAATTCCTTATCATTATTGTCATCAAAGAACCTAATAATTTCTTTATTAGTTTTCAAAGGTACATCTTGACCGCTTATAAAAACATATCTATCATAATTATTTTTATGAGCTTCTCTAATTAAGAATAATGTTGCTATAACTAAACTTATCCCACCATGATAAGTTTTTATTTCTTTATAAACTTTTACATTATCAAAACTTTTTATATTCAAATTGGCTCTTTTATCTATATGCACATAAATATCAAAATCTTTTTTAAGATGATTAATCAATCTCATTAATTGATTTTGATTTTTATGTGCCGCAATTAAAAAACAAATTTTACTCATACATTATTAAAACTTAGACTTAAACTCTTCTATGATTTTATAAAGTCCGTCCATATCTTCTATATCTTTTTTCTCTCTAATATCATCAAGTATATTCTGCTTATCAGCTCTCATATATTGAAGAAGTCTCCATTCAAATTCATGAACTCTGTCAACTTCAATATTATCCAAGAAACCTTTAGTAGCAGCAAATATAACAATAACCTGTTCTTCAAAAGGTATAGGACTGTATTGCTTTTGTTTTAATAATTCAACCATTTTAGCACCTCTGTCTAATTGTGCCAAAGTAGCTTTATCAAGTCCAATACCAAGCTGAGAGAATGCCTCTAAAGATCTGTAAGAAGCAAGGTCAAGTCTTAAAGTACCGGCAACCTTTTTCATAGCTTTAGTCTGAGCATTACCTCCAACACGGGAAACAGATATACCTACATCAATAGCCGGACGAACACCGCTCATAAATAAACTAGTAAGCAAATATATCTGTCCGTCAGTAATAGAAATAACGTTAGTAGGAATATAAGCAGACACTTCATTATCCTGAGTCTCTATTATAGGAAGTGCAGTTAAAGAACCTCCGCCTAATTCAGCATTAAGTTTTGCAGCTCTTTCAAGAAGTCTTGAATGCAAATAGAATACATCGCCCGGAAATGCTTCTCTTCCAGGAGGTCTTCTTAAAAGTAATGAAATTTGTCTGTAAGCATTAGCCTGTTTAGTTAAATCATCATATATTATTAATGTATCTTTTTTCTTTTCATACATGAAATATTCTGCCATAGCACATCCTGCATAAGGAGCTATATAAAGAAGCGGAGCAGAATCAGCGGCAGTTGCAGCAACTACTATGGTATAATCTAATGCTCCATTCTGCCTTAATGTTTCAACAACACCAGCAACAGTAGAAGCTTTCTGACCTATAGCTACATACACACATATAACATCTTTACCTTTTTGATTTATTATAGCATCAAGAGCAATACTAGTTTTTCCTGTTCCTCTGTCTCCGATTATAAGCTGTCTTTGACCTCTTCCTATAGGAGTCATGGAATCTATTGCTTTAATACCTGTTTGAAGCGGCTGTTTTACTGCCTGTCTGTCAGCAATACCAGGTGCCGGAAACTCAATAACTCTTCTTTTATCTGTTGTTATATCTCCATGTCCGTCTATAGTCACACCTAAAGGATTAACAACTCTTCCTAAAAGTGCTTCTCCTACTGGAACTTCTAATATTCTTTTAAGTCTGGAAACCTTACTTCCCTCTTTAATACCAAAATAATCACCTAAAACTATGGCGCCTACAGTCTCTTCTTCCAAGTTAAAAGCAATACCAATAGAACCGCATTCAAAGAGAATCATCTCATTAGCCATAACATGAGGAAGTCCTATAACCCTAGCTATACCGTCTCCAACTTCAACAACTACCCCTATTTCATTAGGAGTAAAATCAGCTTTATAATTCTTAATCTCTTCTTTAAGAACAGCTGCAATTTCACTAGCTTTTATATTCATAAATCTATTCCCCAAATATAAAAAATATCATTAACCATTATCCGAGATAGAAAGCCCTAATTCTGTAAGTAAATTCCTTATACTGTAATCATAAACTATATCTTCCATCTCAACAATAACTCCGCCTATTATAGATTCATCCACATGAAAAGTAAAATGAACATCTTTTCCTTTTATCATGCTTCTTATATGATCTTTTAAAACTTCTGCTTCCGGAGTATCCTCTATAACAGATGAAGTCGTAATTTTTGCTACTACTATATTATAGTATTCATTACATAAATTCTCATATTCTACTATTATAGCAAATAATATATCTATCAAACCTCTCTCTGTTAAAATAGCAATTAAATTAAAAGTTTCATCAGATATATTATTTTCATAAACCTTTTTAAGCATACTCATTCTTAAATGCACATCGATAAAATTTGACTTAAAAAAATCAAATATATCTTTATCAACAAGCAAAGATGAGTAAACAATATTTAAATCTTTTTTAATGTCTTCTATCTTTCCAAGCTCAGTAGCTGCATCAAACATAGCTTTTGCATAATTTTTAGCACTAGCTTCATTTTTAACAATTCTGGTGAATCTGCTGGCTTTTTCTCTGGTAATTTCTTTAAGAACCTCTTTTTTCAGATTGCTTAAAATATTATCAGTGATAGAATCCATTTTATGCTCCTATAATGCTTTATTATCCGCCATGAGCAAATTTACTTTGCAGCATATTTATTTGATTCTTTACGCTATAATCATAAACTGTGGTGCCGATATGAACTATTATACCTCCTAAGATACTTTCATCTATCTCTTTTTCATAAACTATCTTTTTATTAGAAAAACATTTAACAGTCTTAATAATATTGTCCATAGTTGCCTCATCAAGATTATAAGCAGTTATGATACGAACTCTAACTGTATCATTATAATCATCCATCATATCTTTATACAAAGCTGCAATTTCAGGTAAAACACAAATACTGTCATGTTCAGCCAATATAGCCACAAAAGCATAAGTTTCTTTAGAAAGCAAAGGTTTAAGTTTCTTTTCTATCAGCTCCAATTTATTTTTTTTAGAAATTAATTTATCAAAAAAATATTTCTTTATATCATCGTCATGAAATAACTTAGAACATTCGAAAAGTTCATTATATATTTCTTTTATAAGCCCAAGCTGTTTAGCCAAATCAAATATAGCTGCAGCAGTAGGTCTCAATATTTCTAATTTATCACTTTCTTTCATAATTCCAATTATTTTTCCAAAAAATATTTATTTTATATTATCTTCTTTGTTAGCTTTATTGATAAATTCATTAATTAATGCCTGATTATCTTCTCTGTTAATATTTCTTTTTAAGATAGTTTCAGCCATAACAATAGCAATATCAACAGCCTGTTTTCTTACACTGCTTACTGCCTCTTCTTTAGATCTGTCTATTTCAGAAAGTATTTTATTTTTATTGGCCTCAGCTTCTTCTCTAGCATTATTGATAATTTTATCCCTAACTCTGTTGGCTTCAATTCTGGCATTTTCTATAATAGAACTTGCCTCTGCTTTTGCATTATCAATTTGTTCCCTATACGCAGCCAAAGATTTTTTAGCATTTTCTCTAGTCTTTTCAGCTTCTTCCAAATCTTCTTGAATCTTGTCAGCACGTGCATTTAATCCCTTTAGTATTATTTTCCATGTAGAAGCACCTAATACAGCAAGAACTAGTAAAAATGTAATCCAAGTCCATATTATAATACCAGGATCTATTTTTAAAAGTGCCATACAAATCAATCCCCCAAATTATTATTACTTAGTAAATAATGCAAGTATACAGATAACTAAAGCAAATAAACCAACACCCTCTATTAATGCTGCTGCTATAAGCATAACTGTTTGTATTTTTCCAGAAACTTCAGGCTGTCTAGCAACACCTTCAACTGCTCTAGAACCAATAAATCCTATTCCTATTCCAACTCCTATAGCAGCAAGACCTGCTCCAATTGCTGCACCTAATATAGAAAGCTCCATTTTTTATTCTCCTTTTTTTATTTAATTTTTTAATTTATATAATTAATGCTCATCACTAATAGCAATACCAATATAAACCGCCGATAATAATGAGAATATATAAGCCTGCAAAACTGCCACAAACATTTCAAGCACATATATAAAACTTAAAAATAATATAGCAAAAGGTGAAACAAATAATGTACCAGATAATATTATTAAATACGGTATAACCATCATCATTATATGTCCGCCTGTAATATTAGCAAATAAACGTATAGCCAATGCAAATGCTCTATTAAATAAAGTAATGAATTCCAAAACCCATATTATAGGAATAAGCGGTACCGGAAGACCTTTAGGAACTAATTTTATCCAAAACTTTATTACACCTTTCTTTCTAATTCCAGCAAACATATATACTACAAATACTATTATAGCTATAGCACCTGTAAAACCAATATTTGCTCCTATTCCGCCTGCAATATATGCATAATGGCCATCCTGAGTAGGAAGTTTTATAAGAGCCGGAATTAAACCTAATATATTAGAAAATAATACAAATAGGAATATAGTCATACAAAAAGGTACATATTTCTTTCCCTCTTCTCCTAATGTGGCTCCTATTACATCTTTATTCATATAATCTATTAGAGTTTCTAATACACTTTGCAAATATGTAGGTCTTTTGAAAGGACGTTTTAATTTATGTGCCAAATATTTCATACTGGCAATAGATAATATACCTGCCAATGTTATTAATATAACATGTTTAGTTATTTTAAAATCAAAATCAATATAATGACCCAATTTTATAGGTATAGTATAGAACGGATGGGCTGTATTATCTGTAATCTCTTCCATAATGAAATCATTAATACTTTCAGCACCATAAACAATATTATTACTAAATAAAGCAAAAAAAATCAATACAAATATAAAAAATTTTCTAATTAAAAATAATTCTTTCATAATAAAAATTGCCAACTTAATTTATGAAAACTTTAATTCAAATCATAACTATTAAAGAATTTCAAATAATTTTCTAATAATTTTATAACTATTAAATAAAAAATCAACTATTTTTATTTTTAATTAAAAGTTTTCTAATGCTTCGGTTTCACTCGTAAATATTGGAAAAAAACTAGTGATTTTTGTAAGTTCAAACACTTTTTTAACAGGATCTGTAATCTTTACAATACATATCTTACCATTAACCTTCTTAAATGAACCTAATGCAGAAATAAATACCCCTATTCCGCTGCTATCTATATAATACACATACTCCATATCTATAATTATTTTTTTAGCTCCAAGATCCATCAGCATAAAAATTGCATCTTTCAAGTCTGATGATGTATAAACATCTATATCACCGTCTAACTTAAGTATAACTACATTATTCTCAAGTTCTTTGACAGATATATCCATAAGAAACTCCATAAAACTAGAATTTTATTCTAATACTTTTAAAATAACATAAATAATATTTTTTACAATACCTAATTACAATATTTTTAATAGTATAAAATGTAGTATAAATACAAACAAAATATTAATCTTTTATAAAAAAGTGTAAAATTTAATATATATAATATATTGACAATAAAAATAATTATAATAATATGTATTTTACCAATAAAAACGACATATATGTCATTTTTATTTTCATATTAATTTTTCAAACATGAGGTAAACATAAAAATAATACAATGCCAAAAGTAAATGAAGAATATTTTGAAAATAAGAGGAAAATAATACTAGATGCAGCTATGAGGGTATTTCAGAGAAAGCCGGCATATAGTGTTACAATGAAGGATATTGTTAAGGAATCTAATTTAAGTCAAGGGGGTGTTTATAAATATTATTCAAATATAGATGAAATTGTGGTAGCACTTTTGAATACAAGCACAATAACTGTAAATCCAAAAGACTTTTTAATTGAATATAATGATGATCCTGAAAAGGCTATATTTGAATTATTTGATGCTTTTAGAAAATTTTTCTTTATAACCGCAAAAGAATTTGGAAAAATAATGTTTGAATTGCAGGCAATGTTTTTTAATAATAAAGACAGAATGAAGACTTTAAAAGATAATATAAATAAAGATCTTATACTGCATTATTGGTTTGTAGAATTATTTAATTTTATAGATAGTAAAGTTGAAGAAAAATATTTTAATCCAATAGTTGATACCCATGATATTTATATGCATATGATAGTTACTGTTTCCGGTATAGGAAATGAACTAATATTTGATAAATATTATAACTTGGATAGAAAATTGTACTACTATAAAGGAGTTAAAAAAAATTTAGATGTAAATCTAGACAATTTGATAGATACTTTATATAAAACATTACTAATTTTGCTTGGAAGTAAAAACGTATATAAATATGGTTTCAAAAATTATGAGATTAATACTATTGGTAGCAGATAAGGAGAGTGAATGAGATTAAGTATAAAAATAATTGCATGTTTAATAATATTTATTAATATTTTGAACGCTCAAACTAATACATTGACTTATGCTTCTTATATGGAGGCAATAAGAGATCAAATACCTGAATTAAAAATAAACGCTGTAACAGAAACTAATGCTGAAATGAATTTGTTAAGTGCTAAAAGTTCAGGGGATGTAAATTTATCAGCTCAGATTGGTGCAGCAGGAAAATACGGAAGTTTATCCAGCGGTACCTCAACTTCTACAACAGCAAGTCCTACTGTAGAAGCAACTGGTATACAGGCAGGAATAGGTATTGGTTCTTTAATACCATATACCGGTACAACATGGTCTGTAAATTTAACCCATACTTCATTTATGGGAGGTAAATTATACTACCCTGGAAGTTCTCAGGCAGTAGATTTTAATAATTATCAGCCTTCTTTAACAATAGAAGTAACCCAGCCTTTATTAAGAAATTTTTTCGGTACATTAGATAAATATCCAATAAAAGATGCAGAATATGCACTCGCAATTGCAAAATTACAAAGAAAGCTGGATGATGCAAGCGTTATTGTTTCATATCAAAAACTTTATTATCAATGGATAATGTATGAAAAATTACTTGCTTATTATAGAAATATGTACATTACAGCAAAGCGTTTTGAAAATCAAATGAGAAACAGATACAATAATGGTCTTATAGATAATGATGATTATCAAAATGCTAGAACTCAAACTATGATGTACAGTGATTATTATGCTCAAAACCAAGTTTATTTAGAAACTCTTTTAACTACTATAAGTTTCTTTATGCCTGTAACTAATATAAAACCAGATCACACTACATGGGATGCATATTTAGAACTTGGAAACGGCATGGAAATGGAAGCTGTGCCTTTTGCTGACAGTGTTAATGGACAAATTGCATATCAGTCAAAGATAAGAGCAGAATATACTCTTGAAGCTATGAAAAATGGTACTCTTCCTAATTTAGATTTAGTGGGAAGTGTAAGTTTAAATGGACTTAGTCCTAATAGCGACGGATATTTTCAGTCTTTTGGAAGCATGACAAATGTTGACTTTTTTGCAGGAGTACAATTTTCTTATCCTATAGGAAACAGAGCAAATAAAGCACAATACCAAATGGCTGAAAACTCATTATACGGAATTATTGCTCAATATGATCAGCTGGAAAAAGATTTTAACACACAGCTGCAGTCATATATTTCCGCATTCAAAGCATATAAAAATTTGATAGCAAGCAAGCAGGCTCAAATAAGAGCAATCAACTCAAGAATAAGAACTCAGCTTCAAAAATTGGATCAAGGACGTTTAGAGGTTGATGATTTATTAACATCAAGATTAGATTTAGTAAATACTCAGACTCAGCTTTTAAATCTTCAATATGAGTTTATAACTACAATATTTGATTATAGGGCTTTACTTGCAATTGATTATGAATAAAAAATATTTTTATCAATTTTCATAAGGATTTAAGAAATAATATAAAAATCATATGGAGGTTAATTAAATTATTAGCCTCCAATGAGAAAATCTTTTAATTTTTAATTAATTAAGATAAACAAAAACAGAAATAGGAGATGCAGATATATTATGGAAAAAATTATTGTATACTTTGCAAAACATACTATGCTTGTAAATGTAATCGTACTTGCGGTATTATTTGTAGGCGGATATTATTACTTTAACCT
>NZ_CALXRN010000105.1 GCF_944390595.1 uncultured Brachyspira sp.
TATTAATTATAGGTTCAGAAAAATTAACACTGCTTGCTATAACAGTGCCTGTAACATTATTTAAAAATAATCCATCCATTAAAGGTATTAATGACTGAACTAAACTCATCATTAAAGTTGGAATAGAAAGCATTATAAGAGTATTTGTAATAGAACCATGAAGTATTAAGTCGCGTCTTGCTTCTGTGGATTGGCTTTTAAAAAAGTTAACCATGCTGCTCCCTTGAATATAAAAAATATCCCTCAACTATATTGATATAATAAAACAATAATATTATTAATAAGATAAAATATTATATCAATAATAATAAACTTTTTAAATATTATTTTTTATAAAATAAAAAATTAGAAGCATAATTTCATAATAAAATAATAAAAAATTAATTTCTTATATTGCCTAAACTAGGATCATTTATCTCTTCATCTTGAAGTAAATATATATTATTATTGCCGTTATTATTATTTTGAGCAGTGCTGTTTTCTACGTCCTCATCTAAAGGAGTATAATAAAGCTTTTCCTCTTCTTCTGTAATAATATCATTTGTTTCTGATTCTCTTCTTGTAGTACCGCTTCTTATATGATCTATAGGACACTGAGAAGATAAATCTACATTTCCTCCAAAAGTCAAAGGCTTTGTATTAACGCATGTATGATTTCTAGGAAGCCCTGAATCCTCGCATATTTCTACAATAAGTACATCTTCCGGTATAGGCCAGCTGAATTCTCTCTTTGAAGCAGGAGTTATGGCATTAAGATATTGGAATGTAGCTAAAGCAGTTGTAGCTCCTCCTGTAACATTGTTAGGAAGTACATCATTTCTATCGCTTCCTATCCAAGTTATAGTAACTATTTCATCATTATAAGCAACAAACCAGTTATCTCTATGCTCACTTGTAGTACCTGTTTTAGCAGAATATGAAGGATAATTAAATCCGTAAGTATTAGCACTTCTGTATGCTGTTCCTCCAGGAGCTATAACTTTTTGCAATGTTGTATTTAAAAAGTAGTATGATGAAGGAGATGTTGAGCTTATTTTATGAGGTGTTCTATCAACTAAAGCTGTCACGCTAAGCTCATTGCCATCCATATCTATAACCTTATCTACTATATAAGCATCGTATTTAATACCGTCATTAGCTAAAGCTGCATAAGCTGACGCTAAATCAATAGGACTCATCTCTATAGTACCCAATCCTATAGATAATGCATTAGGTATATATGCATCCTCTCCGAAAAATTCTCTGGAATGCTCTATAAAATATGATAATCCTATATCATTTAAAAGCTTAACAGCTATTGTATTTATTGATTTTGATAAAGCAGTTTCTAAAGTGATTTCTCCTCTGTATCTTCTGTCGAAATTTCTAGGAGAATAAGCAGGCTTTCCAGGTCCCTGAGGATAACTGTAATTTGTATCCATCATAGAAGAAAAAGGCTGAGCACCGCCTTCAAAAGCATACAAATATATAAAAGGCTTTATAACACTTCCTATTTGTCTTTTTGCCTGAACTGCTCTGTTAAACTGATTTTGCAAAGTATATCCGTCTCCGCCTATCATAACAAGTATTCCGCCTGTTTTAGGATCTATTGATACCATAGCACCCTGATAGCTGCGGTTGGATGTAGTTGTCTGCAAATTTCTTATTTTTTCTTTCATTACAGCATCAGCTTCTCTGTAATATCTTTCATTTACAGTTGTATATATTTTTAATCCGGATAAAGCCAATTCATCTTTATTAAAATAATTTAAAAGCTCCTGTCTTACATATTCATTAACATAAGGAGTTCTGTTTACAGTCATTTTCCATTGAGCACCTTTAACCTGACCGCTTATGCTTGTGTACTGTTTATCAAACAATTCAAGCTCTTCTTTCATAGTATTTTTATCTATAATATTATTTTTAACAAGTCTTGATAAAATCTGCTCAACTTTTCTTCTGCTGTTGTCCGGATTATTTACTATAGAATAATATGTAGGATTAGGAAGCATTCCTACAAGTATAGCATATTCAAGAAGTCTGCATTGTCTTAGAGGCTTATTGAAATAATACTGAGATGCTGCCTCAAAACCGTAGTTTCCATCACCAAGATAAACGGTATTGAAATACATGGCAAGAATTTCTTTTTTGCTATATTTATCCTCTATCTCCCTTGCTGCAAACATTTCAAACAGCTTTCTTTCAACCGTTCTTTCACTCTTTGTAAAAAGCAATTTAGCCAGCTGCTGAGTAAGCGTAGAACCTCCTCCGACTATTTTTCTAGTTATTACAGTTTGAATAGCCAAATATACAGTTCTGAAATAGTTTATACCATGATGCGAATAAAATTTCTGATCTTCCATTAAAAGCAAAGTCTGCTCTAAAAGAGGGTTAATATCATCAACATTAACAACCTCATAGGCAGGAGGCATATATTCCCCTATTAATATATTGTTTCTATCATATATTTTTGTAGGAGGAGAATCCCCGAAAGGATTTAATGGATTAAAATATCTTATTCTTTTCTCATTTCCTCTAATAACTATTATATTATAATATTCCTCAAGCATAGCCATACTTTGAGTTCTTCTTGATACCCAATCTTTATATACCCCTCCTACGAAGTATATTCCTACTATACCTACTGCGGATATTACAAGAAGTGAAATAATTAAAATAGTTGCTATAAATCTTTTTAATTTAGATTTCTTTTCTATGCCGTTATTTTCTTGATTTTTTTTCTTTCTATTAAACATTTAAAAACAAACACCGTATTTACATAATATTATAGTTATATGATACTATGATATAAATAACATTGCAAGCAAAATTTACATTTATAAAATTAAACTTTAAACATTTTAATTTTATAAATATTTGACTTTTTATAAAATTAATAATATCATTAAAAACTACAAATATAATTTTTAATTTTAGAGGTAAAAATGGAAAAAGTACAAATAGAAAATGTTGAACTAATATTATCTCATCCTGGTAATTTAAATATAAAATGGACTGGGCAGAATGATTTAGTAAGACAAATAATGGCTTCTTGGAATGTAATATCCGATGATGATATACCTCTAAACCCTAGAATTGTAGGAAAGCCTGGTGCCGGAAAAACTACGCTTTCATATTATGTAGCTAAAGAACTTCTCAAAAGAGATGTTTATATATTTCAATGTACAGTAGATACAAGACCGGAAGATTTAATTATTATACCTGTAATATCAGAAAATAATAAAATAAGCTATCATGCCTCAAGCTTAGTTACAGCTATGATTAAAGGCGGAGTAGCAATATTGGATGAAGGAAACAGAATGAGCGAGAAAACTTGGGCTTCTCTTGCTCCTCTTCTTGATGACAGAAGATATGTAGAAAGTGTTATAGCGGGAATAAAAATAAAGGCTCATCCTGACTTTAGAATAATAGTTACTATGAATGATGACGCCAGCACTTTTGAACTTCCGGAATATATACATTCGCGTCTTCAGCCTACTATAGAATTGCCTTTCCCTGATGTTAAAGAAGAGTATGATATATTAAAAATGAATCTTCCTTTCGCTGATGATGAAATATTAAAAATAACTGTAGGATTCTTGCAAAAATCTCATATACATAATGCTTCATTTTCTGTAAGAGACGGCATCAATATGGCAAGATATGCAATGAAATTATACAAAACAAATATTGCAGGAAGCAAAGATACATCATTTCTAATAGCATTAAAATCCGTTCTTGGAAGCGAAGGACTTAGAATATTAAGTCTTAATATGGATGATGATAATATGCATAATACAAAGTAATCAATAATTATGAAACTTTATATTTCCATTTTCAAGCATAAAGCCGTAAATGGAATTATCAAACATATGTATTCCTCTAAGTTTATTAAAACCGTCTATTCCTAAATACTCTTTGCTGTAATTCTGAGAAAGAAAAGGATTTGTACGTATAAAGAAATACATACCATTATCCATACCTGTATATGTTACCCTTCCATTATTCGCCATACCCACAGCAAGAGAATTATCACGGCATGGCACTTTATAAGATTCTTCTAATTTAAAATTATCTAATTTTGATGTGTATATAATATCTTCCTGATGCTTGCCATTAACTATATTCATAGTAAGTATAGCCAATACTTCCTTATCAATTATATAAACACAATCAACTATCTCCCTATATGACATATTATCGGCATCAATATATTCAACTTCTGATAAAGAATGTCTGTTTTCCATTTTTCCTGTATGCATATCGTATATATCAAGTATAGGAATTCTGTTTCTATCTCTTTTTAATACAGCAAATTTATTATTGGTTAATGTGAGAAGCTTAACTACAGATTCATATTCATTATCTATTATGCTGTCTATAGTATATAATGTATTTCCATTAGAAGATATTTTATTTAAAGAAACTAAACCGACTTTTGTATAATTAGTATTGGTTACCGTAATAGTATAAGTTTCTATATGAGGAGTATCATCGCCTATGCTTGAAGGCTCTTCTGAAGGCAAGGACATCATAGCATTGCTTACAACAACATCACCTATATATCTTAAATCATATCCTGTTATATAAATATTAGCATTGGAATCTATCAATGATATTTTTGAAGTCTCAAGATTGGTATACTCCAATGGAAAACTATTAACATTGCTTCCGGAAGCTATGATCATTTTTGAATTTGATACATCCAAAGCATATACAACATCATTTTTAACATGATAGAAATCTCCGAAATAATAGTCATTATCAACTTTATATATTTTAGGGCTATCCAAATTTACAAATTCATTGTCATAAACAGCAATATCTTTTCCCAATTCAAGTTCAGTAACAATCTTAGCAGGAACTATTAAAGGTCTCGGAAGGCATGAAACCATAATAAACATCATCAGCAGTAATATAATTTTTATCTTCATAAAACGTATTCCATTTACAGTACATTAATTAATTCTTTTAAAGTTAAAGTTGAAGTTCCTCTCTTACCAACAACTACGCCGGCAGCAGCATTTGCTATTTCTGATGATTCTTTAAAAGAAATACCAACTGACAGACACATAGCGAGAACAGATATAACAGTATCTCCTGCTCCTGAAACATCAAATACACTTTTGGCTTTGGTAGGTATTATATAAGGGCTTTTTTTATCTTTAAGCTTTATATCCTTATCAAACAAAGCCATACCATTTGCACCTAATGTTATCATAAGTTTTGATAAATTTAATTTTTTTATTATGCTGTTGCCCAATATATTTATAGCATTTTTATCGAATTCATAGAATGGAAACTTACTATCCATTCCCTCTGTAGCTTCCTTTAAATTAGGCGTCATTAATGTAGCTCTTTTATAGAATGAAAAATGTTTTATAGCAGGGTCAACAAGAACTAACTTATTTTTTTTATTGCATGTGTCTATTATCTTTCTTGCTAAAGGTTTAGTAACAACGCCTTTATTATAATCGCTTATAATAACAACATTATAATCATCAATATTATCCAAAAAAACTTTTTCTATTTTTTTCATTATTATATTTGAGAAAGGTTTCGTATCTTCTTCATCTATTCTAACTATCTGCTGAGTACCGGCAACTATTCTAGTTTTTGTTATTGTATATCTGCTGTCATCGATAACTATTCCTGAAGTTGATATATTAGAATAATTCATACTCTCTGTTATAATATCTGCCGATTTATCTTTGCCTATAACCCCTATTAGAAACATATTATCATTGCTATTCTTTCCTATTAATGCTGATATATTTCTTGCAACGTTTCCGGCTCCGCCTAAATAATTCTCTTCATGGTTTACATGCAAAACCGGAACAGGAGCTTCGGGAGATATTCTTATAACATCTCCGTAAGTAAATCTATCAAGCATTAAATCGCCTATAACTAGAACTTTTGATTCTGTAATTTTCTGAGCTTTATTTTTTAAATCCATACTGTATTCTGTCTTCTGCATTAAAATTAATTTGTATAGAATTATAACATAAATAATAAAAAATTGTAAATTTGAAATATTTTAAATAAATTTTATAAACACTCATAATAAGAATCTTTTTCTTTATTCATCTTGTATA
The DNA here is from genome assembly GCF_944390595.1 of uncultured Brachyspira sp. Lineage (GTDB taxonomy): Bacteria > Spirochaetota > Brachyspiria > Brachyspirales > Brachyspiraceae > Brachyspira. The sequence continues at coordinate 6,075 of NZ_CALXRN010000105.1, forward strand.
GCTTTATATCATCATTATTTATTATTCGTCTTATTATTTCTATATTGGAATCATCAAAATCATTACTGAAATATATGCTTTTTATTTTGAAAACTGAATCATCATTTAATACAGCCCTGTAATAATCATCATAATTTGAATCATAAGACTTATATGCAAACATAGCAACAATAGAATCATAAGTGTCGGTTTCATCTTTAATCAAGAATTTAGCATTCTTTCCATAAATACTATCTTTATTATAATATTTACTATCTAAAACAACGGTATTATCGCTTGAGCTTTGATATTCTATGCATAAAGTATTATTATCTAATATTGAATTATTATACAAACTGAATGAAGATATTTTTATTTTATCAATTATAGTTTTTATTGATTTTAATTTATTATGCTCCATTAAATTTGCCAGCATATCATATAAATTATTAGATTCAATTTTACTTTCAAATATTAATTTTAATGAATTTGTATCATAAGTCATATATTTGTATAAACTTCTTCCATCATATTTATTATGAATATTATAATGTTCAATACTTTTATTTAATGATTTTTCAAATAAACTTAAAAAATCATCATAACTTATAATATTTTTCTTAAGTAAAGTATATGATAGAAGAAACACATTATAACTTGCAAAATTATCATTATTCAAATCAAAATTATCTATATATCTGCTGTAAGTATTCAAAAGCAAGTAATAATCTTTTTTTAAATAATAAATAATAGCCAAATTATTATATAAATAGAAAGAAGATTTATCCATTTCTATTAGCTTATTATAATAAAGACATGCATTATCATAATCTTTCAAATGATAATAAGACACCGCAAGCATATTATAAACATCAGCAGATTTATTTTGTATTTTATGAGAATACTCTATTACCTTATCATATTTAGAATTATTAAAGCATATAGTAATTAATTTATCATAATGCTTAAATGAGTTTGGCTTTAACTTCAAAATTTTATCAGCTAAATATAAAGCATTATCATATTCTTCCAAATCAAAATATATATTGAATAATGTTTCATAAGCATTATTATATGAAGGATCAATATCTAATACTTTATTTAAATATATTAAAGCTTTTTCTTTTTCTCCTAAATAATAATAAGATAATCCTATTCCATTATATGAATCTATATTTCCGCTGTTTATATCTATAGATTTATTAAAATTTTCTATAGCCATCTCATAATTTTTTAAATTATAATATGCTAATGCCAAATTATTATAAGCCTTATAATATCTGTCATTAATCTCTATAGACTTCCTAAAAAACTCTACAGACTTGCTGTACTCTTCATTAGATGAATAGCATACGCCTATAAAATTATAAGCCTTATATGCATTGCTGTTTTTTTCTATAACCTTTTCAAAACATTCTATAGCTTCATAATAATATTTTTTTGAATAGAAACTTATTCCCAATTTATTATAATCGCTAAATGTATTAGGATCTAATTTTCTTGCCTTATCAAAATAAAATGCGGCTTTATCAAAAATTTTTCTATTAAAATAAACTAAAGCCAAATTATTATAAGCACTGGCATATTTAGGATTAATATCTATTGATATATTGAAATATTTTACAGCATTATCATAATCTTTCAAAAATGAATAAATAGCACCTAAAGTATTAGATATTTTATATGATTTATTAGAATTAAGAAATTTAGAAAAACATTCTATTGCTTTTTCATAATTAGATACCTTATAATAGCTCATTCCAAGCATATCATAAGCCTTAAAAACCATTTCATCTAAAGATTTAGAATGCTCAAAAAACTCTATTGCTTCATTATATTTTTTATTTTTATAGTAAAATAAAGCTAAATTATTATAAGCCTTATCATATTTTGGATTAATCTCTATGGACTTATTAAAATTTTCTATAGCCTTTATATAATCTTTTTTCTCAAAATAACTTATTCCAAGCAGATTATAAGCCTTATAAGAATTAGGTGTAATTTTTAAAGTCTCATTGAAACATTCTATAGCTTTATCATACTGCTTTATAGCATGATAGCTTATTCCAAGTAAATTATATGATTTGAAAGTTTTTATATCTACTTTTCTGGCTTCTTCAAAATACTTAATAGCATCTTCATACTCCTTCATCTCAACGCATACTTGTCCCTTATATAGATTAGCTCTATAATTTTTAGGAACTTTTTTTAATATAACATCAAGTATTTCAAGAGTTTGATCATAATCTTCATTGCTTAAACGGTATGAAGCTTCATTTAAAAGATAATCCATTTTAGTATTATACATAAAAACCCCATATACATTATATAATTATTTTACAATGAATATATATATTATGTCAACAATAAATTATGATTTTTTAATTGTATATTATTAATAATGAATTATACTTAAATTAATTATAGGAGAAATGCTGTATGAAAGAATTTAAAGTTAAATCATTATTAACTGTAAGTATTTTATCTTTAGCAACATGCGGAATATACTTAATTTATTGGATATACATTACTACAAACGATGTTAATACTTATATGGAAAAAGAATATATGAGCCCTGCATTAGCAGCTATTTTGTCAATAGCAACATGCGGATTATTTACTATATATTGGTTCTATAAATACGGAACTGTTGTTTTTAATGAAATGAGCCAAAAGGCAGAATTGGATAGTTACGGAGAAAATGCTGCTGTATTAGCTATACTTATTCTAGTGCCATTCGGATATATTTATTCTGTTGCTGCTTTACAATCTAAGTTAAATATTATTTTCACAAAAAATAACAATTAATATATAGTTCAAAATTTAGAAAAAACTTGGGCGGGTATGCTATTTCTAATCAGGTAATGAATATGATTTTAATTGTTATTTAAAAATTAAACTATATAAAATAAAGGGCGGGGTATGTAAATAAAATTTTTAATATTTTATTTTAAATATTGATATTTATTATTAAAAATTTCAATTTTTTCTAATTTTCATATAAAAATCATGTATTAACAGTCAATTTTTTAATATTTGTAAATATATTTTACAATATTTACTTATTAGCTCTTCATATATGTATAATATGTATTATTATAATATGAATTTGAATGAGTTTTGTAAATTTATTGTAAAATATTTGTAAATAAATATTGCTTATTTTTTACAATCTGCTATAATTATAATTGTAAAGATATTTTACAATACATGATTTAAGGAGATACAACATGACTAATTCATTAAACCTTTTTATTAAAATTACACCTAGCCAATTACCTGAAAATATTAGAAGATTCATAGCTGCTAACTATAGAAATGCCAAAATCGTTTATATAGACAAAATTAAAGATGAATATGAAATCAAATTAAGCAATGGTACATATATTAACTTTGACAAAAATGGAACTTGGAATTATATAAGCAGCGACGATAAATTATCTGAAAATATACTTCCAAAAACAATAGCTAATAAAATTAAAAACATAATGAAAAAATACAATAATGCTTATATATTTGAAATCAATAAAAGAATAGAATTCTACAGAGTAAAATTAACTAACTCTTTAGAAGTATGTATAAGAAATAACGGTGAATTAATAATGGCATAATTTTAACTTGTATCTCTTTAAAATTAATTAATATATAAGGCTTATATCTTTTAAGATTTAAGCCTTTTATTTTAGAAAAATCAAATAAAGGTATATAGGGTATTGACAAAAAAGTATTATATAATACAATAATAAAAACTAAGAGAATATATGAAAAAAAGTAAAAAATGCAATCGCTTCAATTAAAGAGATTGCATTTTTTATTAATATTATTTCCGTATACAAAACAAAATATTAATTTACAATTACCCCATTAATAAACTGAATAAATAAGAACTAGGCCATATCAATAATAATGACGGCAGTAAATTAACAGCACTTATCTGCTTTATTTGTGCTATACTCAAACCAAGTACAAAAGTTAAAAGTCCTCCTATAGCTATAAAATCATTAAGCATTGTATCTGTTATAAAAGGCATTAATAATTTAGCTATATAAAAACATATACTAAGTATTATAAATTGAGGTATTACAATTAAATTCATTGCTGTACCTAAAATAGCTGCAAATATAGTGGCTGCAAATATATCCATAATAGCTTTAGATAAAAGTATGCTGTAATCGCCTGTTATAGATTCATTAATAGCTCCGAAAATATTAGTACCGCTTGTACAGAATGTTACAGCGACTATTAAATAAAAAGCCATATAATCATCTTTATTACCTTCTATCTTAAAATTAAGTTTTTCAATAGCACTATGAAATATATGCTTAACTTTTGAATCTAAATTTATAATCTCTCCAATCAATGCCCCCACAATTAATGCTAATATTATAGCAGGCAAAGAATGGAATTTTATAACAGAAGTCATACCAATAGCCATAGCAGAAAGTCCGAACACTACATTCATAGGAGTTTTAATTCTCTGAGGTATTCTATTTTTAATTATGCTTCCTAAATTAGTACCGAAAAGTACGCATAAGCAATCTATTATTATTCCTTTTGGTATCATGTTAATCTCCTCATTTTTGAACGGACTACATTAACATGTAAAAATAAAATGTCAAGATTAGAAAGTATTTTATATATAAAACTAACTCAAGCGTGCGTGTAAGTAAATTTTAAATCTAATCACAGCTTGGGCGGGTGCTGAAATTTCTAATTAGGTAAAAGTTTAAATAAAATTTTAATTTCAAAATATATTGATGAAGAATAAAGGGCGGGGTATGTAAATCAAGTTTTAAAACTTTAATTACATATACCCACCCTATAGGCTTTTTACATTTATCAGTTATTTTTATATTATCTTTCTTTTTAGTTTTATACTATTATTTTAACGCCCACCCTATATTTATTTAAATTTAGAAAATATTTACCGCACGAATAATGAAATTATAAATATTTGCTTATTTTTAATTATAAATTCAATTACTTATAAAATCTGCACACCGTGCGTGAATCAATATAAAATTAATTACATAGATATTATTATTTTTCCGTCTGTATGTTTTTGTAAAATGCATTTTAAAGCTTCTGATGCATTATCCATATTAAATACAGTAGAATATATTTTAGGCTTTATATTTTTATCTTCTACAATTTTTGTAATTTTACGAAGCTGTTCTCCGTCAGCACGCACAAACATAAAACGATATTCTTTTTGCTCCTTCATTGCTTTTTTATCATATTTAGAACCGGCAAGAGAAAATAATAATTTTAAAGGATACACTTATGAAAAAAGTAATAATGATTTTTTTTAGTTTATTTATTATATTCAATACTAATTTAAATGCTGAAAATATTGAAATAGAAAAATTTGCAAAACTTTTTAAAAATAAAGCCTATATCGGCGGACCTCATGATGAGTTTATTATATATGAAAGAACAGGAGAGATATTGTTTAATGAGGTATTTTATCAATTAGATGGTGCT
>NZ_CALXRN010000106.1 GCF_944390595.1 uncultured Brachyspira sp.
AAATGATAATCTTTTCTTCAGTGCATTCCATAAAGAACATTTTTCAAGCCCTTTTTCTTCTAAAATTACATATTCTACATTAGATAGAATGTTTGAAATTCAAAGCGAAGTAATAAGAAACATAGCAGCAAAAGAAGAATGTGTAATAATAGGAAGATGTGCAAGCTTTATATTAAAAAATTTATACGAATGTTTTAATATTTTTATACATGCTCCAAATAAGGAAAGAATAGAAAGAATAACAAATCAATATGGAATAAAACTGGATCAAGCAGAAAATGTATTAAAAAATACAGATAAATACAGAGCGAATTATCATAAATATTATACGGGAGAAGAATGGGGAAATATGGTTAATTACAACCTAACATTAGACAGCGGATACTTTAGTGATGAAGATATATGCCAAATAATAATAGAAGCAATTAAATATAAAAAAAAAATAATAAAAATTTGAAAATTACAAAATATATTATTATATTTATAATAATCAGTAATTTGAAATTAAAAAAGGTATTTTATGAAAAATAAAGATATAAAAGATTTTTATGAAAATGACTACTTTTCTTATGAATCTCACTGTGATTTATGGGGAGATGAAAAGATATTATTATTAATAGATTTCGGAGATGTTCCAAATAAGTCAGAAATGCTGTTAAAACATATAGATAAAATAAATGAAATATTAAAATGGATCAATGAACATAAGCAAAATATTTCAGACTTTCTCATTTCAAAGCAATGTCTTACTTTAGCAGAAGAATGGGTTTCTACATGTGAAGAATTGGAAGAAAACACATATAAGAATCAATTAGGCGAAATAATAAATATACCTATAAAAGAAGAAGAATTTTTTAATGCTATGTATATAGATACATTATTAATAGATTTTGATGAAGATGAAACTAGGCCTGATACAACAATGCATATACTATTTGAACCAGATTATTTTAAACATCATTCATTAATAGTTTATGTTGATGGCGAAAGAAATATAGAATATGGTGATATAGCAGGATAATTTTAGCGTATCATTTTACCGATAATATTAGAGATGATTGGTAAAAATGATGAGTTAGAAATAGTACATACTCCTGTTATGTTAAAAGAGGTTTTGAGTTTCATACCTGAGAATGCCAAAATAGCTATTGATGCCACTTTAGGCGAAGGCGGGCATACTAAAGCTATGTTGGATTTAAATCTTGAAGTTCATAGTTTTGAAAGAGATAAAAATATCCTCGAAATTGCTAAAAAAAGATTACATGAATACAGCAATTTTCATTATTACAATAATACATACAACAAAATGACAGAATCCCTTGATAAAAGTATATTAGGCAATATAGACTTTATGCTTTATGATCTAGGGGTTTCATTATTTCATTTCAAAAAAGCTGAGAGAGGTTTTTCATTTAAAGATAATGTCAAATTAGATATGAGACTTGGAATAAATGAAAAAAGTGCTTATGATGTTATTAATTTCTACAGTGAAAAAGAATTAGAAAGAGTGTTAAAGGAATATGGAGAAATTCATAATGCTGCTAAAATCGCTTCAATAATAGTTAAAGAGAGAAATAAAAAAAACATAGAAACTTCAAGAGAATTAGAAAACATAATATTTCATAATACTGATAAATCAAAAAGATACGGAAAAATTCACCCGGCTACATTGGTATTCCAAGCTATAAGAATAGAAGTAAATGATGAATTAAATATACTTAAAGATTCCATATCTCAAATACCAAATATATTAAAACCAAATGGAATTGCCGCTGTAATTAGTTATCATTCACTAGAAGACAGAATAGTAAAGAACTTCTTTAAAGAAAATGAAAAGACAAAAAATAAAGAAGGCATATTTAAACTACTAAATTCTAAGGTTATAACTCCGACAAATGAAGAAATAAAATCAAATCCGGCAAGCCGAAGTGCTAAAATGAGAGTAATTCAATTAATATAAATTTTTTATGGAGAAAATATGAATAGGCATCAAAATAATACAGATAAAACTCAAGTAAAAGAAAAAAAAACCTACTCTATAGGTTCATTCTTTATTATTCTTCTTTTATTTGTAATCACTATAAGTATATTTACTTTTGCAAGAAATGTTAAAGCAAATGAGATACTTGTTGAAATATCTAAGCTGGATAGAGAAATAGAACGCTTAGAAAAAGAAGTAAAAGTATTAAGTGCCGAAGAAGCTGAATACTCATCGCCAAATAGATTCATAGAAACAGCAATTATGAATGGTTTTACATCTGCCGGAGAAAATAATAATAATGATATTTTATATTTAAAAATAGAATCTGAAAACAAGAAAAATTACCATTAATATTATTTTTAGTATATAATATATATTATAAAAAATAATATTAAATGGAATAAACAATGAAATTCTTTAAAGAACTTATAAAAAATTATAAAACTCAAAAACAATTAACAAAAGAATGCTTAAACTTAGAAATTAAGGGAATAGCTTACAATTCAAAATTAATCAAGAAAAACTATATATTTGTTGCTATAAAGGGATTAAAAGATGACGGACATAAATATATAGAAAGTGCTATCAATAATAAAGCAAGTATAATAATATATGATGCTTCTGCTGATAAAAATTTTATAAAAGAGTTAGAAACAAAATACAATAATATATATTTTGTATCTGTAAAAAATCCTAGAGAATGCTTAGCTTATATATCAGCAAAGTTCTATGATGAGCCTACTAAAAAAATAAATACAATAGGAATAACAGGAACTAACGGAAAAACTACTACTACATATTTATTAAAATCTGTATTGGAAGCCAATAAAAATAAAACAACTTTAATAGGCACTATCAAAAATATGATAGGAAAAACAGAAATTAAAACAAATTTAACTACTCCTGAATCTGTTGATTTAGAAAATATATTTAATAAATCATTAAAGAAAAATATATCTCATATCGTAATGGAATCATCATCGCAGGCACTTGCTATGAACAGATGCGATTATTTACAATATGATACAGCAATCTTTACTAATATAACAGAAGATCATCTTGATTATCATGGAGATATGCAGACTTATCTTAAAGCAAAGTTAAAATTATTCTCACTTCTAAAAGACAGCTCTAAAAAGAAAAAACTAGCCATAATAAATATAGATACTGATAATTTCAAGCAAATATCAAATTACATAAAAAAACTTGATATAAAAATGGTTACTTACGGACTAAATGAAAAAGCTGATTATTACGGAAAAATCATTTCTTTAAATTCTAAAAATACAGAATATGAATTTTATGCAAAAGGAAAATTTATATCAAAAGTAAAATTATCAATGCTTGGAAGATTCAATATATTAAATTCATTATCTGTTTTAGCTTACTGTTATGAATACAAACTTGATATAGAAAAATCTATAAAGGCAATGAAAAAAGTACAAGTAGCAGGAAGATTTGAAATAGTAACAAATGAAAAACATCCTTTTATAGTTGCTGTTGATTATTCTCATACTCCTGACAGTTTAGAAAATATTTTAGTAGAGGCTAAAAAATTAAACCCTAACAGAGTTATAGTGGTATTCGGATGCGGTGGGGATAGAGACAGAAAGAAACGCCCTATAATGGCTGCAATAGCAGAAAAATACGCTGATACAGCAATACTTACTACAGATAATCAAAGAACAGAAGATATTAATCAAATAATGAATGATATTGAAAAAGGATTTAAAAATAATAATTACAAAAAAATTATTGACAGAAAAGACGCTATATTTGAAGCAGTGAAAGAAGCCAAAGAAAATGATATAGTTATAATAGCTGGAAAAGGACATGAAACTTATCAAATATTCCCAGACAAAACTATACATTTTGATGACAGAGAAATAGCCAGAGAGGCTTTAGCTGAATTTTATAAAAATAAATAATTAAAATATAAAAGCTGCATTATATTTATAGTGCAGCTATTAATTTTGACCATAATATGAGTTTTTACCGTGTTTTCTAAAATAATGCTTGTCCAATAAATACTGTTCAACTCTTTTAACATCTTTATTTATTTGTATAGTTCTATATGCCATTTTAGCAACCTCTTCAAGAACAACAGCATTATAAACAGCATTAGCAACATCTTTTCCCCAAGCAAAAGGTCCATGCGATGATAATATAATTCCAGGTATATCCATAGGATTAATATTTCTTTCTTTTAATGTTTCTATTATAACTAAACCGGTATTTTTTTCATAATCGCTTTCTATTTCTTCTTTAGTTAAAGCTCTGGCACAAGGTATATCTCCGTAAAAATAATCTGCATGAGTTGTACCTAAAGCCAATATATCTTTTCTAGCCTGTGCCCAGCTAGTAGCATAACTTGAATGCGTATGAACTATAGCACCTATTTCAGGAAAAGCTTTATATAATTCAATATGCGTAGCAGTATCTGATGATGGTTTATATTTACCTTCTTTTTTATTTCCATCTAAATCAAGTATAACCATGTCATCAAATTTCATTGTATCATAATCTACACCGCTGGGTTTTATAGCAAACAGTCTGCTTTCTTTATCAATGCCGCTTACATTTCCCCAAGTGTAAATAACTAAATTTTTTCTTACAAGTTCAATATTACCATCGAACACTATTTTTTTTAATTCATCAAGCATAGTACACCTTTAATAGCATTTGCTTTCTATTATAAAAATAATATCTTATAATAGAAAGCAAATAAAATTTACATATTATGAACAAAAATATTATCTCATATTCCAATAAGCTTCATTCCATCTCATTTCTTTTCTAAAATCATTAACTTTAGTATTTTCATCTATAACTAAAAGTTCTATTTGAGCTATTTCAGCATAATCTGCTAAATAATCAACATTGATTGCATTAGAATAAGTAGTATGATGTCCGCCTCCTGCCAATATCCAAGCTTCAGCAGCTGTAATTAAATTAGGAGCAGGTTTCCAAAGTACTCTTGCCACAGGAAGTTTAGGGAATTTATTATCTTCTATTTTCACTGCATTAACAACATTAACAGCCATTCTAAATCTATTTCTCATCTCAACTATAGAAGCACATAAAGCAGGACCAGGCTGTCCATTAAATACTAAACGTGCAGGAGCTTCTCTGTCTCCTATGCCTAATTCATGAACCTCTATATTAGGTTTAGAATCTGCTATTGAAGGACAAATTTCAAGCATGTGAGCACCTAAATTCATCATATTATTTTCTTCAAAATGATATGTGTAATCTTCCATGAAAGAAGTACCGCCTTTCAAACCATTACCCATAACTTTTATTGTTCTAACTAAAGCAGATAATTTCCAATCTCCCTCAGCACCAAAACCATATCCAGCTGCCATTAATCTTTGAGTAGCTAATCCAGGAAGCTGCTTCATACCATGCAAGTCTTGGAATGTATTTGTGAATGCCTTAGCATTTTTATCTTTTAAGAATGCTTTTATAGCTATTTCTGTTTTTGCCTGTTCTTTTATATGAGAGATAGTATATTCTTTATTGTCTCCATAAACTATATTATAAGTATCTTCATATTCTTTCATAAGTTTATCTACATCAGAATCAGTAACTTGATTCATATATTTAACTAAATCTCCTACTGCATAATATTGAACAGACCATCCAAATTTAATCATAGCTTCAACTTTATCACCATCAGTAACAGCAACATCTCTCATATTATCACCGAATCTAATAATAGTCATATCCATACCGTCTATATAAGCAACTGCTGCTCTCATCCATATAGCCATTCTATCTTGTACATTTTTATGAGACCAATGTCCTGCTATAACTTTTCTAGGTATATTCATTCTTGAAGTAGCAAAACCAAATTCTCTATCTCCATGTGCAGATTGGTTTAAATTCATAAAATCCATATCTATTTTATCATAAGGTATTTCAACATTAAATTGAGTATTTAATTCCAACATTGGTTTCTTTAATACACTCAATCCTTTTATCCAAGTTTTTGCTGGAGAAAATGTATGCATCCAGCATATTACGCCTGCACAATTAACATTTGAATTTGCTTCATTTAATTGAGCTAAAATTTTATCAGAATCTGTTAATATCTCTTTGCATACAATTTTATATGGAAGTCCGCTATTATTTAGAGCCTCTACTATTTTTTTAGAATTAGCTCTTACTTCTTTTAAAGTTTCTTCTCCATATAGATATTGACTGCCTGTTAAAAACCAAAATTCATATTTAGATAAATCTATCATAATATTTTATCCTCCCAATAGTTAATTATTATTAATTAAATCCTCACTAAATCTAGCGAGTTCTTTATATTTTTTATATAATTTTTCATATATCTCAACATTTTCTTTTATAGGTTTATGTATCCTTTCAATACCAGCAGATATTGCATTTTGTGCTTCAAAAACAGTATCATATAATCCATAAGCCTTAGCAGCAAATACCGCAGCTCCTATAGCAGGTGCCTGATCATCTTTAGTTACATATATTTCTCTATTTGTTACATCTGCTAATATTTGCATACCCAATACACTTTTCCTAGCAACTCCTCCTATAGCCATAACCTTTTTAATTTCTATTCCGCCATCCTCAAAACATTCTATTATAGCTCTTGCCCCATAAGCAGTAGATTCCAACAACATTTTCATAAAAACAGGAGCATCAACACCTAATGACATACCAAATATAGTAGCTTTTAAATTTTGATTAGCAAAAGGAGTTCTTCTTCCATTAATCCAATCTACAGCTACAGGAGAATTCTCAGTAGTTTTTATTTTATTAGCCTCTTCCTCTAATAAAGGTAATATTTTCTTTTCAAACATTTCTGTTTCTTCTTCTGTAGTTTTTAATATATTTTTATAAGGCCACATCAATATATTTCTAAACCATGAATAATAATCTCCATAGGCTGACTGACCTGCCTCATAACCTATATAGCCTTCAACAACAGAGCTGTCAACTTGACCGCATATACCCTTTACTAAATTTTCTTTACCGCTAGGTATATTTCCAATTGTAACATCGCAAGTTGAAGTACCTATACTTTTTACTAAAACTCCTACATCAACTAATCCGCCAACAGCACCTATATGAGCATCATAAGCACCAACACAAACTAATACGCCCTCATTAAGTCCTAATTTTTCAGCCCATTCTTTAGTCAAATATCCTTCTATAGTTTCTGTTGAATATGTTTCTGTTCCCAAAGAGTCTCTTATATCCCCCATCTTAGTATCAAATTTATCAAAGAAACTTCTAGGAGGATATCCGCCCCAACTTTTATGCCACATGCATTTATGACCGGCTGCACATCTGCTTCGCTTTATAGTGTCAGGATTAGTATTGCCGCAAAGAATAGCTGTTATCCAATCGCAATGCTCCATAACTGTGTATACAGCCTCTTTTACAGCTTTATTGTTTCTAATGACATGCAAAGTTTTAGCCCAAAACCATTCTGTAGAATAAACTCCTCCAAGATATTGAGTATAATCTACATCATTGCTATGTGAAACTTCATTAATTTCATCTGCTTCTTTTACCGAAGTATGATCTTTCCATAGTATAAACATAGCATCTGGATCATCTTTAAACTTTTCACTCATTGCAAGAGGCATTCCATCCCTATCACATAAACAAGGTGTAGAACCGGTCGTATCTATACATATACCCCTAATTTTTTCTGATACATTACTAAAATTTTTATTTGCTATATCAAGTGCTTTATTAACAGCTTCTGTTAAACTTTCAATATAATCCAAAGGATGCTGTCTAAATTGATTTATTTTTTTATCACAATATAAACCTTTTTTCCATCTTTGATAATAACTTACATAAGTACCTATAACATTGCCGTTAAATGCGTCCAATATAACAACTCTAACCGAATCAGAGCCGAAATCTGCTCCTAACATATAATGCTCATTAACATTAAAGCTTTTCATTTTTACTATTCTCCATTTTCTGCAAATATTTTCCTAAAGGATTTTTAATAGAATAAAAATCCTTTAGGGTTTGAAATTATATTAAAGAACATTAATTAATTTAACTTAATCAACATTTGTTTTCTTAATAAAAAACGTTTGGAAAAGTATAAAGAATAAAAGAAGTATACCTATAGCTATTCTAGTCCACCATGAACTTAAAGTTCCTTGGAACATTATTAATGTTTGTATAACTCCTAATATCAATACTCCAAAAAGAGTGCCTATCACATTTCCAACTCCTCCTGACAAGAGAGTACCGCCTATAACACATGAAGCTATAGTATCTAATTCGCCTCCTTGTGCATGTAATGAATATCCGGATAACATATATAAAGAAAATACAATACCAGATAATGATGCTAGAAAACCATTGGTGGTATATACTATTACTTTTGTTTTCTTTACACCTAAACCCATTAACATAGCTGACTGTTCATTGCCGCCTATAGCATACAATGTTCTTCCAAATCTAGTATATTCAAGAATAATATATGCTGTAATCAATACTATTATTGCAATTATAACGTTAAAAGTTATAGAACCATTTATAAACGGTATTTTGAATAATGCTATTTTTTGAAATAACTCATTATTAATAGTTATAGATTCTGTACTAATTATATAACATAATCCTCTTGCTAAAAACATTCCTGCAAGTGTAACTATAAAAGGAGCTACATTAAATACACTTATAACTATTCCATGTACAAGACCAAATATAGTACCTACAGATAATCCAGCCAATATAACAATAGCAGGATTTATGCCAGCTTTTTCACTTAAATGTGCTACAACCATAGTAGTTAATGCTATTACAGATCCAACTGAAAGATCTATACCTCCTGTTATAATAACCATAGTCATGCCGGCAGCTGTAACCATCATAAAGGCATTATCTATAAAAAGATTATAAAACACTTGAGCAGAAAAGAATCCTCTAAATAATATGCTTCCTATTATAAACATTAATATAAATAAAGTGATGGTTATTAATACAGATATATTTTTTTTAATAAATGATATTAATTTATTACTCATATAATTTACCACCTTTCTTTGAAAATGGTTTTGCAACAAAATTTCTAAACTCTTCTGACTGTATCAAACTTATAATAAATACAACTATAGCCTTTATAACTAAAGTAATTTCTGGAGGAACACCGGTAGAATATATAGTTGTAGTTAAAGTTTGTATAATGATTGCGCCTATTACAGTACCCATAATATAAAATTTACCGCCGTTAAGTGAAGTACCTCCTATTACAACAGCTAATATAGCATCCATTTCAAATAACAATCCAGCATTATTAGCATCTGCACTTTTTACATTAGAACAAACTATCAATCCTGAAATAGCAGAACAAAATCCGCAGAAAGCATATGATATAAATAATATAATACTAGCTTTTACACCTGACAATCTGCTTGCCTCTCTATTGATACCTACAGATTCCAAAAATAATCCAAGTGCTGTTTTCCTAGTAAAAATTATAGTTAATACTATTATTACAACAGATATTATTATAGTAAAAGGTATTTTAAATATATATCCATTACCTATAAAGAAAAACGGAGCATAATAAACTGTTATAATCTCACCATTTGTAATAAGCTGTGCTATACCTCTTCCAACAACCATTAATATAAGAGTAGCTATAATTGGCGGTATTCTTATTTTTGATACTAAAAAACCATTCCAAGCACCGCATAAAACACCAACTAATATTGCTATAGTAATAGCCAAACCCATAGGATAATTAGAAACATAATTTTGTGTTCCGTCTGCAAGCAATACCAATTTTCCTCCTATTAAACTAGCAGCAACAGAACCAGTTATTGATACAATAGCACCTACTGATAAATCTATTCCCCCAGTAGCAATGACTAATGTCATACCTATAGCAACCAACATTATAGGAGTAGCTCTATGCAATATATCTATTAGATTGCCGTATAATCTATCTCCCATTATCTCTATCTTAAAGAAATTAGGTGTAAATATTAAATTATAAAGTAATATAATACATAAAGCTAAAATAGGCCAAAAATATCTATATTTTCTTAATTTATTTAATTTTTCCATAATTATTTTTCCTGAGCAATACTATTTAATATATTTTTTTCATTTATATCATTTCCCAAAAGTTCTTTTATCTTTTTATTATCTTTAAATATTACAACTTTATCTGATGAACGTATAACCTCTTCTATTTCAGAAGAAATAAATATAAATGACATACCTTTATTACTTAAATCCAACATCATTTTTTGTATTTCTGATTTTGCTCCTATATCTATTCCCCCTTGTAGGTTCATCTAATATTAATAATTCAGGATCTGTACAAAGCCATCTTGCCAAAAGAACTTTCTGCTGATTTCCGCCGCTTAAAAATTTAATAGGCTTATTAGCATCAACTGTTACTACATTAAGTGCCTTTATATACTTATCAGCCATTTCTTCTTGTTTTTTTCTATCAATATAATTAAATATTCCTTTCTTAGTCTGTAAAGCCAAAATGATATTTTCTCTAATACTTAAATCACCAATAATTCCTTCTAATTTTCTATCTTCCGAACAAAAGCCTATTCTGTTATTAATAGCATCTATAGGCTGAGAAAAATCTTTCTTTTCATTTTTTATAAAAATACTGCCTGTATCCTTTTTTACGGCTCCGAAAATAAGTTTTGCTGTCTCACTTCTTCCCGAACCCAACAAACCTGAAAATCCAACTATCTCACCCTTATTAATATTGAAAGATACAGGATTCATATAAGTCTTTTTTCCTATATTATCAATTTTAATAAAGTCATCTGCATTTTCATTATATTCTTTTTTTACTATAGAATTTGATATATCATCATATTCTTTTCCAAGCATTTCTTTTATTAAATTTAATTTGCTTAATTCAGAAGTCTTATGACTTCCAACCAATTTTCCATTTCTTAAAACTGTTATAGTATCTGATACTTTATATACTTGATCCAAAAAATGAGTTACAAAAATTATTCCTAAACCTTCATTTTTTAATCTTTTCATAATATCAAAAAGCTGATTAACCTCATTTTCTTCAAGCGATGATGTAGGCTCATCTAGTATCAGTATTTTGGCATTTAACTGCAAAGCCCTTGTAATGGCTATCATTTGCTGTATACCCAAAGAATAATATGATAGAGGTTTAGTAACATCTATATTTAAATAAAGTTTATTCACAGCCTCAAAAGCATTATCAATTAATTTCTTCTTATCAATGAATCCAAATTTTTTTGGCTCTCTGCCTATAAAAATATTTTCAGCAACAGTTAAATTACCGCATAAATTGACTTCTTGATAAACAGAACTAATTCCCATTTTTTGAGCATCTAATGGCGAATTAGGATATATCTTTTTACCTTCTAAAATAATTTCTCCGCCATCTAATTTATGTACACCTGTAAGAACTTTAATTAAAGTAGATTTACCGGCACCATTTTCCCCCATTAATGCACATACTTCTCCGGCATTTAAAGAAAAATTTATATCTTTTAAAGCCTAAACACCAATGAAGTATTTTTGTATATTTTTCATCTCTAAAATAGTATTCATAATATTTTCCTTTTTATTTGGATATTTAATTATATTTAATTAAATATCCAAACATATTAGAAATTCATATTAATATTGTCTATTAGGGAATTCTTGAGCTGCAACCTCAGCAGGGAATATACCTTCTTCTACATATAAAGACTTAGGTACTTCTTCTCCAGCTACTACTTTTTTAACTGTTTCCATTAATAAGTCACCAAATAATGGATTACATTCTACAGTACAATTAAGTTTTCCAGCCATCATAGCTTCAAAAGCACCTCTAACGCCGTCTATGGATACTATAACTATATCTTGTCCAGGTTTTTTTCCTGCTTCCTCTATAGCTTGTATAGCTCCTATAGCCATATCATCATTATGAGCAAATAATATATCTATTTTTGGTTCTGCTTTTAAGAAAGCTTCCATTACTTCTTTACCTTTTGCTCTAGTAAAATCACCTGTTTGAGAACGTATTATTTTGTAATTAGGATAGTTAGAAATTACTTCTGAGAAACCTTTTTGTCTGTCATTAGCAGGAGAACTTCCAACAGTTCCTTGAAGTTCAACTATATTTAATTGTTCTGAACCTCTGCCTAATTTATTCATATATTCTACTAACCAATTAGCTGCTTTTTTTCCTTCTTCTACAAAATCAGCACCTATAAAAGCTATATATAAATCATTGCTGCTTACTGCTACTCTCCTATCTGTAACTATTACTGGTATATTAGCTTGTTTTGCTTCCTGCAAAACTGCTTCAAAACCAGATTCCACTACAGGTGAAAATGCTATAACATCTACTTTTCTTGCTATGAAACTGCGTATAGCTTTTATTTGGTTTTCTTGTTTCTGCTGTGCATCTGAGAATACTAATTCTATATTAGCATTAGAAGCAGCTTCTCTTATAGATTTAGTGTTTGCTGTTCTAAATTCACTTTCAGCTCCAACTTGAGCAAAACCAAGAACTATTTGCTTATCTCCGCCGCTTGCTCCTGCACTATCTCCAGCACCTTTCCCGCCACCGGAACAAGAAACTATAAAAAACATTAAAGAACAAATAATAATAGATAATTTTTTAAGCATATTAAGCCCCCAAATATTTTATTTATATATTTTAAATTATATAAAAAGGAATATTGTTATATACTATAATTATTACTTTTATACTATATAAATGATTTATTTAAAAAATAATTCTTATAAAAATGATTTTTTATGCATAGATTTTTTAAACATTTTTTCTTTGTTTTGATAATAAATCAAATGTAACTGCTCCCAATAAAACCAAGCCTTTAACTATTTTTTGTATATCAGTTGATAATCCTACAAGAGACATACCATTATTCAATATACCCATAGTAAAAGCTCCAACAACAGCACCAATGATAGTACCAACACCTCCGGATGTAGCAGCACCTCCTATATAACATGCAGCTATAGCATCCATTTCAAAACCATCACCTGCTTTAGGTGTTGCAGAAGCATTCCTTGCTGATAATACTATTCCTGCTATAGCAGATAGAAGCCCCATATTAGCATATACCCAGAAAAATACTAATTTGGTATTGATACCAGACAATTTAGCAGCCTTAGCATTTCCTCCTAAAGCATATATCTGTCTTCCAGCAATTGTTTTTGTTGTTATAAAATGATATATAGCTATAAGTAAAGACATCAATATTAAAACTACAGGAATACCATTATATCTGGCTAATTTATACAAGAAAAACCATAATATAGCTAATATTACCAAAAGAACCAAAGCCTGCTGCCATTTTACAGTAGTAGGGAATCCATATTTAATTTTTCTTTATTTTTTTTGATTGCGGATAATATTATAAATACAGTTATTATCAAAGCTATTATAATAGGAACTAAATCCAATTTTATTGTTCCTAAAGTTATTTCTATATTAGGTAAGAAACCAATGGCCAAAAAAGTATAATCTTTAGGTAAAGGTCCTTTTGTCTGAGCTTGCAGCATAGTATATGTTAAACCTCTTCCCATTAACATAGTAGCCAAAGTTACAATAAAAGGAGGAATCGATAAAACAGAAACAAAAAATCCAACTGCAACACCAGATAAAGTACCTATAACTATTGCTGCTAAAAAAGCAACCGGCGTAGGCATGCCTAAATCAACAACAAATATAGCACTAGTAGCACCGCAAAGAGCAACTATAGAACCTACACCTAAATCTATATTACCAGTTAAAACGCATAAAAGCATACCTATTGAAAGTATAACGATATATCCATTTTGCATTATTAAATTATTTATATTAGTTGGTGATGCATTTTTTCCGCCTGTAAGAATATAAAATAAGAAAAATATAGCTATTAAAGCTATTATCATACCATATTGTTTTATGTCAATATTAATATATTTATTAGCTGTATTTTTAGTATCCATATAAAAGTATCCTCCATAATTTTATTTATTAATTATCTTTAACAATACATTTCATTATATTTACTTGATTAATATCTTCTTTTAATTCTCCTACAATTTTACCTTCACTTAGTACATAAACCCTATCTGACATTCCTATAACTTCCGGTAATTCTGAAGATATTATTATCACAGCTTTACCCATCTTTACTAAATCATTTATTACACAATATATTTCATATTTAGCCCCAACATCTATACCTCTTGTAGGCTCATCTAATATAAGTACATCCGGATTAGAAAGCATCCATTTTGCTAAAACTACCTTCTGCTGATTTCCTCCTGATAAAGAACCTACAACTTGATTTATTGAATTAGATTTCAAATTTAATAAATTTTTATATTCATGCGATTTTAATATTTCTTCATTATCATTTACAATACCAAACTTAGAAAAAGCTTTTCTTAAACTAGCCATTGTCATATTGTGTTTTATATCATCAATAAGCACTAATCCGTAAGTTTTTCTATCTTCTGATGTATATGCTATTTTGTTATCTATAGCATCCTTAACAGTTTTTATAAAAACTTCTTTTTCATGAATCTTCATATTACCGCTTATACGGTCTCCATAAGTCCTTCCAAATATACTCATAGCAAGCTCAGTTCTGCCGCTTCCCATTAAACCGGCTATACCGACTACTTCGCCGGCTCTGACATTTAATGATATATCTTTTAAAACATGTTTATTTCCATTAAATACATTCCAATTATTTATTTCAAATATAACTTTCCCTATTTGACAATTTTCTCTCTTAGGATATCTATTTGTTAATTCTCTTCCAACCATTCCTTTAATTATAGTATCTTCATCAAAATTATCTTTACCTTTATATAAGGTCTGTATACTTTGTCCGTCTCTAATTATAGTAATAGAATCTGCTATATAACTTATTTCATTTAATTTATGGGATATGATAATGCATGTAATACCTTCATTCTTTAATTGCTTAATTATTTCTAACAAATTCATACTTTCTTTATCATTAAGTGAAGCAGTAGGTTCATCCAATATCAATAATTCAACTTTTTTTGCTAAAGCCTTAGATATCTCTACTAATTGCTGCTTACCAACCCCTATACTATTAATTGGATCCATAACATTTTCATTTTCTAAACCTACAACTTTCAACATCTCTATAGCTTTTTCTCTGGTTTTATTCCAATCTATAACACCCTTAAAAGAAAGCTGTTCATTTCCCAAAAATATATTTTCAGCTATTGATAAATAAGGTATCAATGCCAATTCCTGCTGTATTATAACTATTCCTTTATGTTCACTATCTTTAATTTTTTTAAATTTACACTTTTCTCCTTTATAATATATATCCCCAGTATAACTGCCATAAGGATATACACCGGATAGGACATTCATAAGCGTTGATTTACCAGCACCATTTTCTCCGCATAGTGCATGTATCTCACCTTTTTTAACTTTTAAATTAACATTGTTAAGAGCTTTTATAGATGAAAATTCTTTTGTAATATTTTCCATTACTAAAATATAATCATTATCCATGAATGTCCTCCTTATAAAGTAAAATATTAGTTAACTTGAAGCTGTTCTTCTGTATAATATCCGCTATCAACTATTACAGTTTGATAGTTATCTTTATCAACAGCTATAGGTTCGCATAAATAAGTAGGAACTACTTTTATATTATTATTGTATTGATTAGTATCATTTACTTCTGGTTCTACACCTTTTAATACAGCATCAACCATACCGGCACATTTTTCAGCCAATATTCTTGTATCTTTAAATATAGTCATAGTTTGATGTCCGGAAATAATATTTTTTATAGCCATTAAATCAGCGTCTTGTCCTGAAATTAAAGGCCAATCCTCTCCAACTTTATAACCAGATGCTTCTAATGCTGAACGTATACCATAAGCAAAACCATCAAAAGCACTGCAAGCTATATCTAATTTTTGATTATTATAGTAGCCTGAAAGATAGTTTTCTGCCCATTGCTGTGCTGTTTCCTGAGACCATCTTAATATACAAGTATCTTGGAAACTAGTTCTTCCTGTTTTACATACTAATACGCCGTTGTCAAGATATGGCTGTAAAACTTCCATTATACCATTATATAAGAATAAAGCATTATTATCATCTGGAGAACCCATAAAGAATTCTATAGAATAGCTTCTATTTTCTTGTTTAGCTGTTTCTAAATTTTTAGCTTTTACTATATATTCAGCTATTTTAGTTCCTACACCTTTATTATCAAATGTAGCATAATATGAAACTGAATCAGTATCCATCAATAATCTGTCATAAGCTATTACAGGTATATTATTATTTTTTGCCTGCTCTAAAACATTAACTAATGCTTGAGAATCTACTGAGGCTACCACCAAACATTTTACACCTTTAGCTATAAAATTTTCAATTTGAGATACTTGTGTTTGAACATCATCTTCTGCAAATTGAATATCTACAGAATAACCCAATTTCTCTAAATTAGCTTTCATATTAGCAGCATCATTTATCCATCTTTCAGAAGACTGTGTAGGCATTGCAACACCAACTAAAGCTTTATCAGCATTTCCAGCTCCCCCAGAACAAGAAATTATAAAAAACATTAAAGAACAAAGAATAATAGATAATTTTTTTATCATATTATACCCCCAAATATTTTAGTTTATATATATTTTCTAATTATATAAAAATGAAGAATGTTATATACTATAATTATTACTTTTATACTACAAATTTGATTTATTTAAAAAATTATTTTATATTCTAGATTTTTAAATGATAAAATTAATTACCTTTTTTTATACAATATTCATCTCTAAATTTTTTAGGAGTAGTTCCTGTCCATTTTTTAAATATTTTTATATAATGACTCTGAGAATAAAAAGAAAAATATTGTGCTATTTCACCAAATGTATATTCACAATAAATAAGCATATTTTTTGAAAACTGTATTTTTTCTCTCTGTATATAATCTTTTATTGTAATGCCTTCTTGTTTACTGAATACTCTTGAAAGATACTCAGAATTTGTATAAAGTTTTTTTGCTATGTCTTTAACAACTATTTTTTTATTGATATTCTTAATGATTATCTCTTTACACTGATTTACTAAATAATTCTTATTATCAATATATTCATTATTTTTTTGATTGTATACAAATTGAGCAAAATAAAAATGAGCTTCTCTTTCTATAGACTGTATATGTTCTATTTTATTAGTATCTTCTAATTTTCTTACAAAATTATCGCAAATTGAAAAAGCAATCTCAGATGAAATACCTCCGTCTATAGCTGCCCTGCTTGATAAACATATATGGCATATAGCTACATTTTTATATGAACGAATTTTATCTTTAGCCATAGTACCATATTGTCCTATAAACTTCTCATCTAAACTTTGTTTTAAACCTTGTAAATCTCCATTTCTAATACTTTCTAATATTCTTAACTCTCTATCATATGGATTATGAAAAGTATTATTAGAGTAAATATTTATATATGTATCTGTAATTCCTTTATTAATGTTATGTAATAAATCATCATTTACAAAATTTTTAATAAGCATCTCATCATAAGAAATACTAGTATCATTATATAAGTTATGTACAAATAAAATTTCTTCACAAAATATATCTAAAGGAATTTCATGTATATTATTTGCATTATTATATCCTGAATATATGCAATTAGGCCCTATTATGATTTTTTTATCATCCAGGATGAAGGATGAATAAACAATATTATCTTTATCTATATATAAAATAGGATAATATTTATTAGCATTTGTTAAAAGATAATTTTGAAGTTTTGCATCTATAATATTATTTTTTTGTATACCTATAGTTTTTTCTTCAATATTATATAAGTTATATATTCTAATAGGAGATTAAATCATTTTTAAAATATGACTGCATATATATTCTATATTCATCCTAATTTAAAGTATATAAACTTATCATAAATATTCAATATTATAAATATAATATTATTAGTAAAAATACTTGAATAAAATAAATACACTACATTCCAAACATACCAAGTATTGAAACTAATAAATAGTCAGTTACAAGAATTATCATAAAGCTATAAACAACACTTGTAGTAGTAGCTTTACCAACACCCTCAGCACCGCCGGAAGTTCTAAAACCATAGAAACATGATATAAGCATAACTTCAGCACCAAATATAGTTGACTTGATTAAACTTCCTATAAAATCCCCAATAGTAATAACAGCAATCGCCCTATCAAAATAATGCATAGGATCGCTATGTAAAACAAATACGGTAACAATAGCACCTCCTAAAACACCTATAACATCGGCAGAAACTGTAAGCATAGGCAAAGATATAACAGCAGCCCAAAATCTAGGTACAGCAACATACTCTATCGGATTGGTATATAAAGTTTTTAAAGCATCAAGCTGTTCGCTTACCTGCATAGTTCCTATTTCGGCAGTAACAGAACTTCCTACCCTTCCTGCAAAAATTAAAGCTAGAAGCATAGGTGATAACTCTTTAACCATAGCCTTACCAACCATAGAACCTACAAACTGAGATATACCTTTTAATACGCTATCCAAAACAACGGCTATTTGCAATGACATAACCATACCAGTACAAAGAACGGTAACACCGGCAACAATAAAGGAATCTACTCCCATCCTTACTATTTGTTCTCTTAAAAGTTTAAAAGAGAAATTTGGCTTGAAAGTATATTTAAATATCTCTAATAGTAAATTAGCAAATTCTCCCAATGTAGCTAAAAAATAAGTTATCTTATTTTTAATTCCTTTACGTAATTCTATTTTTACATCAAATAATTCCATAATAAAATTACTCCTTCTCATAAGGTTTTATATTTTCAAATCTAGTTTGATCTGCTATGAAATTAAGAGGCAGTCCATCAAGTATAGCACCATTTCTATGTTTTGCAAGTATTACTTCTACTTGATTTGTCCTATCATCAATAACTTCATCTTCTTTATTCTCTTTATTTGGTCTTTGCCTATGCAAAAACATAACTATATCAGCATCCTGCTCTATAGATCCTGACTCTCTAAGATCAGAAAGTCTAGGTTTATCCTGTCTTTGTTCAACAGCCCTTGAAAGCTGTGCTAAAGATATAACAGGTACATTAAGCTCTTTAGCTAATGCTTTAAGTCCTCTTGAAATATCTGCTATTTCCTGCTCTCTTGTTCCATTTCTTCTAGACTGAGTGCCGGAATGAATTAACTGCAAATAGTCAACAACTACAAGTTTTAAATCAATATTTTTTCCGGAAGTTTTGCTCATCTCAGCAAATTTATATTTCATCTGTCTAGCTTTTCCGCGTATCTCCATTATAGTTAATTGGCTTGAATCATCTATTAAAAGATTTGCCTGAGATAAACTATTAAATGTATTTCCAAGTTTAACCCATTCTTGTTTTTCTAAATCACCAGACCTTATTCTTGATAAACTTATTCTAGCCTTGCTTGCAATCAATCTTTCTACAAGCTGCATTCTGCTCATTTCAAGTGAAAAAAATCCTATTCCAAAACCAGCTGTCTCAATGTTTGTTATAACATGCTCAACTATATTAAGAGCAAAACTAGTTTTACCTACAGAAGGTCTTGCTGCAAGTATTATTAAGTCAGAAGGCTGAAACCCATGAGTTACTTTATCCAATCCTATAAAACCGGAAGGAACTCCTGTAACTGTACCTTTATGTTTTTTTCTGCTTTCTATAGTAGTTAAAGCTTCATATAATAAATCTCTAATATGAATAAAGTCATTATCTAATCTTCTTTGAGTAATCTCAAAAATTTTCTTTTCAGCAAAATCTGCTATCTCTTTTGTTTCAGAATCTTTTGCCTCATAAGCTGACTTTTGTATATCCTGAGTTGCATTTATCAAATCTCTCAGTAATGATTTTTCTGCTATAATCTCAGCATAATATTTAGCATTCTGATGGAATGGAGTACCATCTATAATACGCATTAAATATGCTTCATCATTTTGAATAATTTTTTCAAATAAATTATTTTCTTTAAGATATCTTAAAGTTGTTTCTGCATTTATAGCTATGCCTCTATTATGCATTTCTATAATGCTTTCATACAGCATGCGATTTCTTTCACTGTAAAAATCAGAAGACTTTATTTTGGAGAGAGATACCGATATGGCCTGAGAATTTTGAAGCATTGCACCCAATAGAGACTCTTCAGCCTCTATTGAGCATGGTGTATTATTCATTGAATATTATGCCTATTGTTAGTATTGGGACAATTATTAAGCTTGAGCAGCTTCTGCACTTTCTTCTTTTACTTCTTCTTGTGCATCCATATTAACTACTTTAATTTTTATATTAGCATTAACACTATGATATAATTTTATTTCAACTTCAAATTCGCCAAGTTCTTTAATATGTTTTTCCATATGAACATCGCGTTTGTTTATATCAATTTCTTTTTCTTTTAAAGCATCAACAATAGTCTGCTGACTAACAGAACCGTATAATTTACCATTTTCAGCAACTTTCATAGGTATAACTATACTGATATCAACTATTTTACCTTTAAGTATTTCAGCTTCCATTTTTCTTTTAGCTCTTTTTTTCTCTAAACTTTTCTGCATTTGAGCTAAAGTTCTTAAATTAGCAGCATTTTTTATTACTGCTATATTTCTTGGAATAAGGTAATTTCTTGCATAGCCGTCTTTTACTTTACATATATCACCTTCATAACCTAATGATATAAAATCTTTTTTTAAGATAACTTCCATTTGCCTTCTCCTTG
>NZ_CALXRN010000107.1 GCF_944390595.1 uncultured Brachyspira sp.
TATTAATTATAATGATAATAATACAATGTCTTTTAGTATCATGTTATGACACAGCAGAAAAAAGAACAGAAAAATGGATAGATAAAGTATCAGGAAAAGCATACAGCTATGAAGAAGGCAATGAAAAAATTTGGATTGGATTTTCAGATTATAATTTTGTTATTCAGTCATTGGAAGATGAAAATAATTTGTGGGGAGCTATAGCTAATTTACTAGTATTTATAGGAACAGCTGCTTCTTCTCAATATTTAGAATCTCCCAAAAAAGATACAGCCTTATTTAAATTTGTAGATTCATATATGTATTTTGAAATTAAAAATGATACTATAACTAGCTATTCATCGGATACAACAAATAATATTACAAAAAGTACAAATATCATCATATTTAAATATGATGATGAAATAACAAAAAAATATGTTACAAATTTGATGGAAATGAATGATTATTTTGCAACAAATGAGTAATATATTTTCATAAAAAGGAAAACAAATGAAAAAACTTATAGAAAGAATTAAAATATTTTGGAGTATGTATATAGTATTATTCATAATATTCTGCATAGGTTCTATGATAATTATGGGAAAAATAAATAAAGATGCTGTATCAATACCAATTATTATTATAATAGCCATTGCTTTTATAATAATATCAATATTATCTATTACATCATCTCAAGACGGTAAATTATTTAGTATACTCTACAAATCAAGCAGAATTACCAGATATATAATGAGCATATTTACAGAAGCATATAGAAGATACGGAGTTGTAACTAAAGATAAAAGATTAGTATGTTCAAAATGCGGACTTACTTATCCAAGAACTCACTCATCTAAATGCAACAGATGCGGAGGAAGTTTACATTGGAATTGATATATTTTTATATAATATAAGATAATTAATAATCTATAAAATCAATCATATTAAAAAATTAGGGCTGTATATTTTCATGTAGCTCTAATACTAAAAAATTGTATTAAATTGATAAACTATAATTTATAAGGAAATATTTTTTATGGAAGAATTAATAAAAATTCAAAATGAAATCAAAGAAATGGATAAACAAATCCTAGAAATTTGTAAAGAGAATAAAGAAATTGATAAACAATATACAGGTATGCAAATATATTTTAGCCCTTTAGTTATAAATCCTACAATAATGTTTTTAGGAATTAATACAGGAGCTGGTAATTTAAAATGGACAAACAAAAGAGCACAAAGATTTGAACCTTTAGATGAAATAGATTATATAAAATATGGATATAGATTTGCAATACAAAATAGAAAATTATTTGAAAGTATAGGAAGAATTGATTTATTAAAGAATGCTTTCAAAACTAATTTATATTATATAGGAACTGAAAATCAAAAAAATATAAAAAAACTATTTACTAATCTTCAAAATATTACAGGTATTGACTATTATAATAAATTTCATCAATATATAAAAATATTAATAAAAAATATAAAACCTCAAATATTAATTTGTGAAGGAAAATATGTATTTAATGTAATAAAATTAATATACCAAATAGAAAATAAAAGTATAAGAAAAGTTGAAAATAGTCATATAGTAGTAACAAAATTACATAATATACATATAGTAGGATACAATAGATTTTCAAGCAGTATAATAAATAGAGAGATACTTGCAAAAGAATTAAAAAAATTAATAAATGATGTAGAAACCTATTAATAAATTATAATAGACTTGTTTCATAAGTTCTTGACAAAGAAAATATTTTAATGTTATTTTTTTTATTGTTCTTTTTTCCACAGCAAAAAGAACAATAAAATGGAAATAAAACACTTAAAAAATAAAAAATATATTAATAATTAAATTCTAAAATACTTTTGAAACAAGTTTAATCTATAAAAGGATAAAATTATGAAAAAACTAATAATATTTTTTATGTTTATAATTAATTTTAATATATTTTGTTTTGATATGTATGGGGTTGATGCATTTAGAACAAACTATTTTAAAAATTTTAACTATGAAGAACATGAAAATGCTAAAGCAATGTATGAGAGTATATTTGGTTGGGGAGGAATTATTAACAATAATGTTAGTGATAACAAATGGATAAATAATGAAAAAAATCAATTAATAATAGATTTCTTATATTATCTATTTGATATAAAATATAATAAAATAAATAATGATTATGATGCCTTAAGATTTAAAGATTTATCTTATGAAACAATTAAAAACATATTTTGGATAGATAGAGGAGCTTACAATCCATTTGTATCATACCGTTTTATTAATGGAAAACCTTATACATATTATCATATAAGAAATTTAATTAATATTGCTTTAAACGATAAAGATTTTACAGAAAAAGATATTAACGAATTATCTAGATCTTATTATGATTCTCATTTATTTTATGCATATAAATATAAAGGCGTTGATAATATAGAATATTTGATAAGAACAAATCCTACATTTAAAAAATTTTCTTCTTACAACAATATAGATATAGAAGGTGTTTTAGGAATAACAAATTATATATATTATAA
>NZ_CALXRN010000108.1 GCF_944390595.1 uncultured Brachyspira sp.
CATCAATATTCAATATTGCTTTGAGAGGGGTTAAATTAATGGAAAATCCTATAAAAAATATTACAGAAACAATAGTAGGCGAGTTCCGAAACATTAAACATACATTAAAAGAAATTTTATACGCGATAGTTATTGTACTTATAATAAATACTTTTCTAATACAGAATTATCAAATACCAACAGGCTCAATGATACCGATTATCATGCCTGGAGACAGGTTGTTTGCAAATAGATTTGTTTACGGGGTAAAATTACCTTTTACAGACGGACTTTTAGGATACAGACTCCCAAAAATTAAATCTCCTCAAAGGGGCGATTTGGTAGTATTCAGAGCACCTCCTTCAGCTTCTTTCGGATGTGAATCTGCTATGCCTTATTATGAGCCTTCTCCATTGGTGCAGTTTCTTAAATTACCTGTTATGATATTTTCTATAACACCTTTTACATGGGATCCTAGATTTTTATTTGCTGACTTTTTAGGAGAAAAACTTACAGGAGGAACGCATTTAGCACCTGCTCCTTTATTTTTTGGGCTTAAAACTGTAGATTTAGACCCTAGAAAAGAGTTTGTTAAGAGAGTTATAGCTACTGCGGGTGAAACTGTTGAGATTAGAGAAAAAAATATAGTTATAAACGGCAATCAAATAGAAGATAAATGGGGTTATTTCTTCTACGGAGACGATAGAGAATTTGTTCCTGTAATAGATATATACGGACCTATTTATGTACCAAAAAAAGGCGACGTTATAATATTTAAAAAAATAATTGATATACATGATTATTATAATGATCTTAGTTCATTTGAAGTATATATAAATGATAAAATTGTAAGCGATGATATAAAATTATGGTATTGGATGAATATATATGTTCCTAATGCTAAAGACAGACCAGATGAATATATATACAATGTTCCTGAAGATTATTTCTTTGTTATGGGAGATAATAGAGATCAAAGCTGCGACAGCAGAATGTGGGGACTTGTTCCTTATAGACATATTAAAGGTCAGCCGATGATTGCATGGATACAATCTAAAAGACCTGATGATGTTGAGCAGGGTTTCTTTAAGTATTTTATAATTAAATAAGAAAAATTATTATGTATGAACAAATTTCTCAAGATACTATAAAAGAATTATTAAAAATTTGGAAAGTGAAAAATATTGAAGAATTAAAAAATAAATCTTCAAATATTTCACTTGTTTCTTTTAAATTTTATAATTTATCAAAAGAATCTAAAAATATAATTCTTTATATATTAAAAAATGAGGCTAAGGAATTAAATTCTATAGATATAGCTTATTCTCTTAAATATACTCAAAAGCAAATACCTATGTTTTTTAATTCTGTAGATGAAATAAAGAAATCCGGTCTTTTGTATTTAAAAATAAAAAGAAGAAGATTAAATTCCCATGATGATACTTTGTATTTTCTTCCGGAAGTAAAGCCTATTATAGAAAACATTATATTAAAAGATTCTATTAAAATAACAAATTATATAGATGAATCTTATTCAGCTAATGTTTATAAAAAATATTTGCAGAAAATAATTAATATATATGAAAACGGCGGTATTTTAGAGTATTCCAAAACTAAGATAAATGATGATGAATTATTGGCTTTATGTAAGGCAAATATAGTTTCTGTTTATTTTGATAATGATTTTCTTGTATATATAGGCATTAATAACAGTAAGGTTTTAGAAAATTTAGAGAAAACTTTAAAAGAAAGTATAGATAGTTCTATATTTATATATAATCATTTTAATATATTAAATGATATAGAAACCTTTATATATGAATGCGATGTTCAGAAATTAACTATTAATGATATAGATATTAAATTTTTAACTAATAATTTAGAAGCATCTGCAATCTTTAATATATGCTTAAAACTCTCTTTAATAAAAGCTGATACTAAAGGATATATTTCGTTAGAATATGATAATATAAAAAAATATTTGTTAAACTCTATAGAAGAAAGAATGGAGCTTGTTTCAAAAAATATTTATAAAAATTATTCGGATTATTTTAAAAAAATATCAAAAATATTAGAAAATGGAGGCATATCTAAGTCAGCATTATATATAAAATTAAAAGATGAATTTAATATATCAATTTCTGCTGAAATGTATAATAATATAATATTTTCTATGTTTGTACTCGGTATTATAGAAGTATCCTTTTATGAGAATGCTATTTTAGCAGTAAGAAATTTTAAAAATAATGCTGCTGATAATAATAAAAAATGCTTTATTAATGGTAATTTTGAAATCAGTTTAATTAATCATTATCTATTTAATAATGATTTTATTTATATGTGTAATTTGTACTTTGATATAGATAAGCAGGAAACAGTTTACACCTATACTATGACTGAAGAGAGTATTTTAAGAGGCAAAACAATTATTAGCGATAATTCTTCTAAATATCATTTTGAAAATTTTTTAGAAATTTTAAAATCTGTATTAGAAGATAATAATGTTGAAATGCCTAAACATATAGAAACAAGCATTAGAAGATGGTATGACAGAGGTATTATTTCATCTGTATATGATAATGTTACTCTGGTTATTATAAAGGATTCAAATAAACTTGAAGAGATTATACATGAGGCAAAAAGAAAGGGCATATTAATGACAAAAATTAATGATGAATATGCTATAATAAAATCAAGTTCTGTTACAAAAAAGAATCTTACAAAATTTTTAAGACAGAGAAAAATAATAGTGACATTTTAAATTATGATAGATTATTTAAATAAAGAAACTTATAATTTTTATTTACCGGAAAATTTAATAGCCACAGAGCCTAATTATGAAAGAGATCATTGTAAATTAATGCTTTTAAATAAAAAAACAGGACAATTAGAGCATAAAATTTTTTCTGATATTATAGGCTATCTTAATAGTGATGATGTATTGGTATTAAATGACAGTAAAGTTATACCTGCTAGAATATATGCTAAAAAGAATACAGGCGGCGGTTCTGAAATACTGCTTTTAAATAAAATTAATAATGATGATAGCATTTGGGAATGTTTAATAAAGGGTAAAAATATAAAAGAAAATGATATATTATATATCAATTACAGTCATATAGAAAAAGTAGGAAATATAGAAGCCTTAATAGAAACAGATAATATATCTACAAAAATAATAAAATTTTCAAAACCATTAACATCTGATATTTTAAATAGCATAGGCAATGTTCCTCTTCCTCCGTATATTATTCAAAGCAGAAAGAAGAAAGGCGAGGAGGAATACAATGAAAAAGATAAAGAGTTCTATCAAAATGTATATGCTAAAAATGAAGGAAGTATCGCTTCTCCTACATCAGGGCTTCATTTTACATCAGAACTTTTAGAAAAAATAAAAAATATTGGTATAACAGTTTGCTATGTAACATTACATGTGGGATTTTCTACATTTAATCCTTTGAAAGAGGATGATTTACGCAATCATGTTATGCATGAAGAAAAATTTATAATACCTAATGAAAGTGCTGAAATAATACTAGATGCCAAAAAAAGCGGCAGAAGAATAGTATCATGCGGTACAACAGTTTCCAGAGTTTTGGAAAGCGAATACGAAAATTATAATTTTAAAAGATTGGAAGGTTCTACAAATATATTCATTTACCCGCCTTATAAATTTAAATGTGTTGATGCTTTAATAACTAATTTTCATACACCTCATTCAACTCTTTTGGCTATGGTTAGTGCTTTTGCCGGATATGATAATATAATGAATGCTTATAAAGAGGCTATTGCAGATAATTACAGATTCTTCTCTTACGGCGATGCTATGTTTATGTATTAAAAAATTATAATTACTTGACAATAAGCTCTATTGAACTATAATTTAAAAATAGGAGAATGAGAAATGATTAATAAAAAGGTATTTTTATTTATTTTATTTATAGTATTGTCATCTTCCATAGTGCTTTACACTCAAAAAAAGAATTCTTTAGTAGGCATAGCATTATATAGATATGATGATGATTATACAAAATATTTAAAGCTGTATTTAGAGAGGAATGCTAAAAATAATTTTTCTGTATTGATGGTTGATTCATATAATAGTCAGGCTACACAAAATGCTCAAATAGATATGTTTTTGAAGAAGAAGGTTAATATGCTTGCTATTAATCTAGTTGATAAGACTCAGGCACAAAAGATAATTGATAAAGTTAGTATTAATGATTTGCCTTTAATATTTTTTAATAGAGAGCCTGATTTAGATGCGATGAAAACTTATGATAAAGTATGGTATATTGGCGGTAAAAGTGATGAGGCAGGAATTGCACAGGGCAGATTAATAGCAGAGAGTTGGAAAAATCGTTTAAATTGGGATAAAAATGAAGATGGTAAAATACAATGTATCATAATAAAAGGCGATTTAAATGACAGAGATACATTTAATAGAACAGAATATATGAAAAAATATATTGCCTCCAATAATATGAAACTGGATATTTTAGCTGAAGTTCCTGCCATGTGGAAAAGAGAAAATGCTATGACTGCTGTTGAGGGATTATTTATTAAATATGGAAATAAAATAGAATATATAATTTGCAATAATGATTATATGGCTTTAGGAGCATTAGACGCTTTAAAGAAATATGGCTTTAACAACAGCAGCAGAATGCTTAATTATATACCTATAGTCGGCATAGACGGTATTTTAGCATGCTTGAATGAAATAAAAAATTATGGAATATTTGCTACAGTGCTTCAAAATCCATCTGCTCAGACTCAGGCATTATGTGCAGTTTCAAAGAATATAATGAGCGGAAAATCACCATTAGACGGAACTCATTTTAATTTTGATAACAGCAAATATATTTCAATACCATATATTCTAGTAACTGCATCAAATTTGGAAAAAGCTATAGGAATATATAAATAAATTATTGCAGTTTATTTGTATGATAAACTAAGCAATTTTTATTGACAAAAAATAATATTTTTTATTGACTTATTAATCTTTTTTTAATAAACTAAATTATAATTCATATATATGAAAATTGGAGTTTTTTATGAATAAGGGAATTTCTACTTTTTTGATTTTTTTATTATTAATTATTTTTGCTGTCGGATGTAATTCAAAATCAAACAATAAAGACGGCGGAATAGAAATAGGCATCACTATATACAGATATGATGATAATTTTATTTCATTTATGAGAAGAAATATTGAGTCATTATTAAACGGCAAGGCTAAATTTATAATGAATGACTCAGAAAATGATCAAGTTAAGCAAAATGATCAGGTTGATGCCGCTATTCAAAGAAATGTTGATGCCTTAGCTATTAATTTAGTTGATCCGGCATCAGCTAGTTTTATGATAAATAAGATAAAACCTACAGGAATACCGGTAATATTTTTTAATAAAGAACCAAGCAAAGAAGATATGATGCTTTATGATAAGGCATGGTATGTAGGTACTTTAAGTGAAGAATCCGGAAATATACAAGGTGAAATAGTTCTTAATTCTTGGACATCTAATAGTTCTTGGGATAAAAACGGTGATGGAAAAATACAATATGTTCTTTTAAAAGGGGAGGCAGGACACCCGGATGCTGAGGCTAGAACAGAGAGAATAAAAGCTGTTTTAGTTGATAATGGTATTGAAATAGAAAGTTTAGACGAACAAACAGCTAATTGGGATATACTTCAGTCACAGACTGTAACAGATGCTTGGATTAAAAAATATGGAAATAATATAGAATTTATATTTTCTAATAATGATGCTATGGCTTTAGGTGCTTTGAAATCTATTCAAAAAGAAGGATATAATATAGGAGACAGTAATAAATTTATCCCTATAGTTGGAGTTGATGCAATTCCTGAAGTTATTGAAGAAATTAAAAATGGTACTATTGTAGGTACTGTTTTACAAAGTCCTAAAGATCAGGCTCAGGCAATTGTTGATATGGTTATTAATGCTGCTAATGGCAAAGATGTGCTTGATGGAACTGAGTATAAATTAGATGATGTTAAAGCTGTGAGAGTTCCTTACAGAGCTATTACTTTAGAAAATATTAATGATGCTCTTGAGGCTTATAAATAATTATTTTACTATAGTAAATATTATGTTTTAATTTATTATAATTAATACATAATATATTATAAAAATAAATACATTGTGTATTAATAGGTGTAAATTTATTATATTTATAAATTAATACATCAATTGTACATAAATAAAAAATAGGCAATTATAGTATACTTGTTTGCTAAATTGTCTATTTTTTTATGTATAATTTTTTATAATTATTGTAAAAGCAGGATATTTTTATATAAATTTATTATAATAGTATAATAGAAATAAATTAATCAGGAGAAATATATGATAAAGAAAAATATTGCTGCCGTATTTGCCGCTATTATTTCAATAATATGTTTATATTCATGTTCATCGAATGAACCTTTTATAGGAGTTACAATATATAGCAGTGATGATGTTTTTGCAAATTATATTAAGGTTAATTTAGATAAAGCTTATTCAGGGAAAGTAAAATATATTATAAGCGATTCAAAAAACAGTCAAATTACTCAAAATGGTCAGATAGATCAATATATATCAAAAGGTGCTAAAGTTTTAGTTATAAATTTGGTAGATACTTATGCAGCTGATACAATAATTGATAAAGTTAAAGAACAAAATATACCAATAATATTTTATAATAAAGCTCCTGCTAAATCATCTATGGATAGTTATAAAAAAGTTTGGTATGTAGGTACTTATAGCGAAGAAGCAGCTAATATGCAGGGAAAAATAGTTGTGAATAGCTGGAATGCCAACCCTAGTTGGGATAAAAATGGTGATGGAAAGATACAATGTGTTATATTACAGGGTGAACCTGGACATTATGATACAGAAATTAGAACAAAAAATGTTATATCTTTTATTGAAAATAGCGGTTTAGAAGTAGAAGTATTATATCAAAAAACAGCTATGTGGGATAAGGAGAGAGCCAAAATGATTGTAGATGAATGGATGTCTGATAATTCAAATAGTAATTTAGAATATATTATTGCAAATAATGATTCTATGGCATTAGGGGCTTTAAATTCTATACAATCTATAGGGTATAATACAGGAGATTCAAATAAATATATTCCTATAGTTGGAATAGATGCTATAAATGAAGTTGTAGATGAAATAGTAAATGGTAATATTGTAGGTACAGTTCTTAATGATAGTTTTAGTCAGGCTAAAGCAGTTGCTGATTTATCTCTTAGTTTGTTTAATGGTAATGTAAATCCTATACTTGGCACTACTTGGACACTTGATAATAATAAATCGGTGAGAATTCATTATAAGCCTATAACATTGGAAAATTTGGATGAAATTAGAAGGTAGTGTTTTATAAAATTCTATTTGTATTAAATTAATGAGATTATTAGTATAATTTTGACTTGATTTAATAAATAAAATTTATATACTTAATCTTAGAGAATATTAATTAATTTAAGGAGTTTTCATACTATGAAAAAATCACTTATTGCTATGGGAGCATTAATAATGTCTTCTATTTTCGTAATGTCATGCGGCGGCGGACAGGCTTCATCCTCTTCTACTACTGCTACAGATGGTCCTACTATCGGAGTAACAATTTACCGTTATGATGATAACTTTATGTCTTTCTACAGAAGAAACATTGAAAGCAGAATGAGCGGAAAAGCAAATTTGATAATCAATGATTCACAAAATAACCAAGCTCAGCAAAATGACCAAGTTGATGTAATGCTTAATAAAGATGCAAAAGTTTTAGCTATTAATTTAGTAGACCCTCAGGCTGCTCAAACTATAATAGATAAAGCTAAAGCTAAAGAAATACCTGTTGTATTCTTTAACAAACAGCCTAGTGCTGAAGCTATGGCTAGCTATGATAAAACTTGGTATGTAGGTACTACTCCTGAAGAATCAGGTGCTATGCAGGGTAAAATCGTTGTAGATACTTGGAAAGCTAATCCTGCTTGGGATAGAAACGGCGATGGTAAAATACAATATGTATTATTAAAAGGCGAACCAGGACACCCAGATGCTGAAGCTAGAACTAGTTATGTTACTTCATATATCGTTAGCAATAATATTCAACTAGAAAGATTAGAACCAGAACAAACAGCTATGTGGGATACTGCAAAAGCTAAAGATATAGTTGATGCTTGGATGCAGAAACATGGCGATAAAATAGAATATATTTTCTGTAATAATGATGCTATGGCTTTAGGTGCTTTACAATCAGTACAAGCTTTAGGATATAACAAAGAAGGCGATACTAATAAATATATACCTATAGTTGGTGTTGATGCTATTCCTGAAATGATTAATGAAATCAAAAAAGGAACTGTAGCAGGTTCTGTTCTTAATGACCCAGTTGGCCAATCTCAGGCTTTAGTAGACATTTCTTTGAATGTCGCTGCTGGTAAAGATCCATTAGATGGTACTACTTGGACTTTGGACGAAGTTAAAGCAGTTCGCGTTCCTTATGTTCCTATAACTAAAGATAATGTAAATGTAGCTGAAGAAGCTTATAAATAATAAATAGTTTGTTATTGACAGGGATATTTTTTAATATCCCTGTTTTTTTAAAAGGGTTTTTAGTATATTATTATTTTTTTAGTTATTTTGTAAAGGTTTAATATATATGGATAAAAAAGTTATTCTTGAAATGAAAGGTATTTCAAAGTCTTTCCCTGGTGTTAAAGCGTTGGATGATGTTCAGCTTACCGTAAGAGAAGGCGAAGTTGTGGCACTTATGGGTGAAAATGGTGCTGGTAAATCTACTTTAATGAAATGTCTATTTGGTATATATCATAAAGATAGCGGAGTAATATTATTGGATGGTAAAGAGGTAAATTTTACTTCACCTAAGCAGGCTTTAAATAATGGTGTTGCTATGGTGCATCAAGAATTAAATCAGGTTAGACAGAGAAATGTGTCTGATAATATATGGCTTGGTAAATATCCTACTAAATTTGGATTAGTTGATGAAAAGAAAATGTATGATGATACTAAAGCTATATTTGATGATTTGGAAATACCTTTGGATCCTAGAACAAAAGTTTCTACATTATCCGTATCTGAAATGCAAATGGTTGAAATAGCTAAAGCTGTTTCATATAATTCTAAAATATTGGTATTGGATGAACCTACAAGTTCATTAACAGAAAAAGAAGTAGCTAAATTATTTAAAATCATACGCAAACTTCAAAGCAGAGGTGTTGGTATGATTTATATATCACACAAAATGGAAGAAATTTTGCAAATATCTGATGAAGTTACAATAATGAGGGATGGAAAATATGTAGCTACAACTCCGGCAAAGGAATTGACAACTGATATGATAATTAAGCAGATGGTTGGAAGAGATTTAACTAATCGTTTTCCTGAAAAGACAAATGTTCCAGGAGAAAATATTTTAGAAATAAAAGATTTTACAGCATTTTATCAGCCTTCACTTAAGGAAGTTAATTTTAGTGTAAGAAAAGGAGAGGTATTTGGAATTGCAGGACTTGTAGGAGCTAAAAGAACTGAAGTTTTAGAAAGTATATTTGGAATGAGAACTTTATCTTCAGGTCATGTGCTTAAGATGGCTCATGAAGTTAACAATTCTTCTACTAGAAAAGCAATAAAAAACGGTTTTGCTTTGGTTACTGAAGAGAGGAGACAAACCGGAATATTTGGAATGCTCTCTATCAATTTTAATTCTACAATAGCTAATATTGATAATTATAAAAATAAATTTGGATTTTTAGATGATAAAAAGATGCGTGAAGATACTAAATGGGTAATAGAGAGTATGCAGGTAAAAACTCCTTCTGATAAAACTGCAATACAATCTTTATCAGGAGGTAATCAGCAGAAGGTTATTTTAGGAAGATGGCTTTTAAGCAAACCGGATATTCTTATGCTTGATGAACCTACACGCGGTATTGATGTAGGTGCTAAATATGATATATACAGACTTATTATAGATTTAGCTACTGTTGGAAAAGCTGTAATAGTGGTTAGTTCTGAAATGCCTGAATTATTAGGTATAACTGATAGGATTATGGTTATGAGCAATGGACGTGTTGCCGGAATTGTGGAAACTAAAAATACTAATCAGGAAGAAATTATGGCATTGTCTGCTAAATATTTATAATTTAACTAAAAAAGGAATAATCATGGATAATAATAAAATAAACATTAAAACTATTAAATCATTTGTATTAAACAATGCTATATTTGCGGCATTACTCTTAATAATTATAGGTATTATCATTAAAGACCCTAGTTTCTTCAAATTAAGTAACTTCTTAAATATATTTGCTCAGGCTTCTACTCGTATGATAATAGCTGTAGGTATTGGTACTCTTTTAGTAACTCAAGGTAACGACTTAGGTGCTGGTAGAGCTGTTGGACTTGCTGCTGTTGTAAGTGCTTCACTTTTACAATCTACTACTAACCCTACTAGAATGTATCCTGATTTACCTGTACTTCCTGTTATACTTCCTATACTTTTCGTTATGCTTATACTTATGGTATTTGGACTTATAAATGGTTTTATCATTTCTAAACTTTATGTAACTCCATTTATTGCTACTTTAGGTATGCAGCTTATACTTTATGGTGTAACTAGTACTTATTTTGACAGACCTCCTTATGGTGCTCAGCCTATCGGAGGACTTGATCCTAGATTTAGTAATCTTGCTTTGGGGGGTATAAAAATAGGAAACTATACTATTTCATACCTAATTATATTTGCTATTATAATAACTGCTATAATGTGGATTATTTGGAATAAAACTAAGTTAGGTAAAAACATATTTGCTGTTGGAGGCAACCCTGAAGCTGCTGCAGTTTCTGGTGTAAATATTCCTCTTACTCTTATGATAGTTTATACTATGGCTGGTGCTTTATATGGTATAGCTGGTTCATTAGAGGTTGCTCGTGTTGGTTCTGCTACTAACAACTTGGGTAACGGTTATGAGCTTGACGCTATTGCTGCTTGTGTAGTTGGAGGAGTTTCATTCTCTGGCGGTATTGGTTCTATCTTAGGTATTGTATCTGGAGTATTAATATTCCAAGTTATTAACTATGGTATGACATTTGTTGGTATTTCTCCGTACATGCAGTATATAATTAAAGGTGCTATAATTATAGCTGCTGTTGCTGTTGATACGCAGAAATATTTGAAAAAAGTATGATGGATTTTATTATGGAATATGATAATAATAATGATCCTTTTAGAAGAGAGTTTAATAAAAAGGAAACTAGAAAACGTACTCTAAAATCTTGGATATTCTTAGGTTTTATATTTATGATATTTTTAGTTGCCGAGTTTATTAGATATATAATGAGTATAATTTATTAATGAAATATTAAAGGCTGTGCTGATAATTTTATTAGTGCAGCCTTTTTTATTCTTCTATTTCTTCATAAATAAGCGGTTCATCAATGAATGTTGTGTATATTAAAAGTTTATTATTTTCTACTTTAAAAGAGTATGCTGTTTGAAGTATTGATATATAATCTCCTTCAGCTTTTCTTTTTTGAGCATTATCAGTTTTTCTTGTAGTTTTTATCATATCTATTGAAATTAAGTCGCCTTTAATTGTACAATTAGCCCAATAATCATTTATAGCTGATTTCCCGTAAATTTTATTATTATCTATACTTATAGTAATATTCATAGCCGTATGCATATTTATAAGTTTATAAACTTTTACTTTTTCTACAGTTTCCGGATGCTCCACTGGCGATGACTTAAGACAATAGGAACATGAGATTAATGGATGGGACATTAATAATGTAATACAAAATATTATTTTTGCTAAGTTTAAAATAATGTAAGCTCTCCTTCTTTGCTTCCGCCTCCGGTAAGATCTTCAAATGTATCAATACCGCCTGCATTGTTTCCATCATCAAATGCACCGGATGAATTTCCTTTAAGTACATCTTCAAATATTGGAGAACTTATTAACCTAGTATAAGCCTGATTTTGATTTTTCTCAAACTGAATATTAGGGTTTGTTTTAATGGCATGTGTTAATAACAATTTGGCAAATCCATTCCTTCTATACGGATAATTTACATATATGTATTTTAATACATTATCTTTAGATATATAATAATATCCATGTATTCTTCCATCTATGGTTAATAGTCCTATATTAGTATTGTTAGTATGAAGTATTTTAAAGAAATGGGGTTCTGTATAAACTATTTCTTTATTATCCTTTATTTTTATATTACGTATAAAATTTTCTAATTCATTTCTGTATATACTATTATATTCTATAACCACTACTGATGGATATTCTTCATGTTCTATAATTGTAGCTGGCATATAATTAATCCCCCAAGATTAGATACAATATATTATTTTTTAATATCGACAATACTTAATTTTTTATTGACTATTTTATATTTATAATATAGTCTTTTATATAAGTATAATAAAAATTAAAATATATTCAATAGTTTATATGTTTATTTTTGATAAAACTTTTTACAAAAAACAAATAAATATTTTAAAAGCATTCTTTTTTAGAGCATTGGATTTTATTCCTAGCGTGATTACAGGAATGTTTGTACTTGTCATATCGAATAATCTATTTGGAAGAGAAAATTCTACTATAGGTATAATTACTATATTTATATGTGCATTTATGAGGCAAAGTTTTACAGTTTCATCTTTTCCTATGACATCATTTATAATATTGCTTCTTGGATTTTTAGCTACTATAGCAGAACAAAATATAGTTTTTATAGTGTTATTTAATTTTATAGTTCCTTTCTGCATAGTTTTTTTGTTATCCGATGATTTTGTACCTAGAAATTATTTTATATATGGATTTTGTTATGTATTGCTGCAGGCTTATAATATACCAATATCTAATATACATTTAAGAATGGAAGCTATACTTACAGCATTATTAATATCATTTATATTTTTAGTATTAAATAAATTTTTAAATAGACATAAAGTATCAAATGATCTTGCATTTAACAGTATTCGCATAATAAATAAAAAATTATTATCCTTATCAAATAAATCATGTTCTTTAAGAAGGGGAAAAAATGATGAATTATTTTCTATAATCAATTCTTATACCTCATCTATATATGTGGATTCATTAAAAAGACACGGTATAATGAATAATGGAAATATTAATCATTTTGAATTAGTTTTATTTTTAGAAGAAATAAATCAATTAATAAATAAAGAATATGAGAAAGTAAATATTTTAAGCGATGATGATTTAAATTATTTTTTACAGCTTTCAAAATTGCTTGACAGAATAGCTAACTTACTTAAGCATGATATATCAAAACAGGAAAAAGATTTTAATTCTGTTATTTCCGGTATTAAATATTTTTATGATAATTATTATTTAAGTGATGAAAAATCTAATTATGAGTGGATATATGCTATAAGAAAATTACATAGAATATTGTATAAAATGTTTGAAAATAAAAAAGATGATTTAGAAATAAAAAGAGTATTTAATTTAAAGTTTATAAGATTAAAAAAAGAATTCAATATAAATAAATGTCATTTCAGATTTGCTTTAAAAATGGGAATAATAATGTGTATATCTTTTACTATAAGATATTTTCTTCCAGAAGGAATTGCTGTAAGGGGTTATTGGCTTCC
Source organism: uncultured Brachyspira sp. (assembly GCF_944390595.1). GTDB lineage: Bacteria > Spirochaetota > Brachyspiria > Brachyspirales > Brachyspiraceae > Brachyspira. Next base: position 13,657 of record NZ_CALXRN010000108.1, read on the forward strand.
TATACTTTCTTATATTATGCTTTATCCTTTTTATGAAGAACAAAAAGCTAATTTGAAAATAGATGTATTTGGTAATTTTATAGGAGTAATAATATTTGCTGCTGTTTTTAGATATGTTCCAAATGCGATTATTATACCTTCCATAGGCGTATGTTTTGTTTTATCTATGTCTTCTATCAATGGATTTTTCAAAAAGATATACGGTACAATATCAGCTTTAATATCATCATTTCCGTATATGGGAAGATTAGTTTCAACATCATCAAGAGTAGGATTTATACTTATAGCATTATCTATTGTATGGATATTCGATCATTTTATTATAAAAACTGAAAGTCATAAAGGTATGGTTGATAAAATAAGCGAACTTATAGAAATAGATACAATACTTATAAATCAAATAAAAAAAGCTATTAACAATGAAGATACATCAGAATATTTATATGAAATAATATTAAAAGCGTATATGATAAAGAATAATATTATTATACATGAAAAGAATCAAACAAGATACAAAGGAACACCAATAACAGATTCATTAATTGAAAGCAATAGAAAATTTATAGTAGAAGCAGAGCAAATAATATCTTTAATAAAAACTTATAATAGGGAAGAAGATAGACAGAATATGCTTATATTTATAGAACAAATAGCTAATATTTTAGGAAATACTGCTAAACTTTTTAGAAATGAAATAAATGATTTCAATGAAGAAAATAAAATAAAAACAATAGAAAGTGATTCTTATATATTTCATAGATTAGAAAATTGTTTTGATAGTATAAATTCTATTAATAATTCTATAAAAAATAATATCAGCAATATATTTTAATAATTACATTTATATATATACTAGGGGATATGTCAATATATAATTTGAATTAAATGTATTTATATCTATAATTCATACAAATATAAAAATATGGATTAAAGATATGAAAAAATTTATTTTTTTATTTGTATTAATTATAACAATATCATCAAATGCATTTTCTCAATTAGGGTTTTTTAGTTTAGGATATATACTTCCTTTAGGCGGAAGTTTGCCTTCGTATTATATAGGTAATCAAAAGAATATTTATAAATCTCAATCAGCTTTTGAAGTAGGTTTGTTACTGCAGCCTACATATAACTTTATTTTAGGAAAAAATGTTATATTAGGTTTAGGTATGGATTTAGGGTATCAAAGAGACAGCTATAGATTTATAGACAATATAGACGGACAGAAATATACTCATGTTTTTGATAGTTTAAATATAGGAGGATATTTTGAAACTATGTTTGCCCGTATGTTTATGGTAGGTTTAGGCGGAGGTGTAAAAGTTCCTCTTGGAGGAAGCTATAGATATGATTATATAATAGAAGTTTTGAATTACAGCAGACTCAAAAGCAGATTTGATACTATAGTAATACCTTATATAAAATTTCTTGTAGGTATGAAAACGTTTGTAAGTTTTAGCGGAATTAGTTTGAGTTTTTATGTTAATTATGATTTTCCTGTAATGAAATATAAAAGAACATCTGTTCAGTTCTCATCTGTGGATTTAGGAGTACAAATAGGATTATATTTTTCAAATTTATCTTATGAATAATTATATAAACTTATAATCAGATGTGAAATTAAATGTATTGTATATATATATTTCATTCATACGAATATTCGGCTTATTCTGCATGGTTTCATATATCATATTGTAGGAATTGCTTAGATGAACTAATTCATTAAATGTTTCTTTTTTGAAAATATTATTGGAGAATCCGTCCATTAATGCATCTTCAATATATTTATAGCTTGTAAACTGGTATTTTAATATTTTGTAGCTGTTTGAATTTATATTTACATTAACTCTTTCATCAAAAATAACATCTTTGAATGCATTTTCTGCACATATTTCAGGTATAAAGTTTATAATTTCCTCTCTTATATTGCTGTCTGGAATTATATTTTCTATACTATTTATAAATTTTTCATAATCTCCATTGGAATTTTCAAATTCCAACACATACTCTATAACAAAATATTCTATTTCTTCTTTAGAATACGGATATTTTTTATAAGTTGTATCGGATTGAAGTATAAAGAAAAATTGTTTTATTGAAAAAAATTCTCCGTTATTATCCCATTTCATTATTTCATTTTTAATACAATTTTCTAATGTTTTATTATTGATATTATTTATAGTGCACTCTACAATAACATCTCCATTAGGCATTTTAGCTCCATAAGTCTTTATAAAATTAACTCTATCATTTCTAAGTATAAAAGGCACATCTTCATGTATAGCATTCCATAAAAAACTTGAATATCCATTTTCTCCGTCAAATCCGACATAGTCCTCATAAGCATCTTCTTTATTATCTATGTTTCCAAGTCCAATCATAGGGCTTTCGCATACTGTAAAACTTTTCTTTTTATCAAGAATATATGTTTCTATTTCATGATGATAAATACCGTTTAAAAAATCTAAAATACCCTGTAGAGGACAATATACAAAATTATCAGAAGCTATCATTATAGCTTTATATTCATCTGCTGCTATGCTTGAAGATGATTCAAAAAATATATTATCGAATAGAGGAGCTTTAACATAGAAGTAAACAGAACATAATACGCTGTTTTTTCTTTCAAGCTGTACTATTTCAGGTTCTACAATAATATCATAGCTTAGAAATCTTATATGATTATTTTCTATTTTATTTTTTTCAGTAATAGTTCTATGAAGTCTATTCAATAATACATTTTTATATTTATTCATAAAATTATTTTATTTAATCTTCTGCAACACCTAAAGAAATATATTTTATGCCTCTTTTATTCATTCTAGTTTTATCGTATTGATTTCTGCCGTCAAATATTATAGGCTCTTTTAATAATTCTTTTATTTTATCAAAACTAGGTCTTCTAAATTCATTCCATTCTGTAACTAAAATTAAAGCATCTGCATTTGATAAGGCATCATAAGCATTTTCAGCATAATATATTTTATCTCCGAATATAGCTTTAGCACTGTCAAATGCTTTAGGATCATAGGCTCTTATACTTGCTCCGGAATCTAACAGCATATTAATAATTGTTATAGCAGGAGCCTCTCTCATATCATTGGTTCTAGGTTTAAATGCTAATCCCCATAAAGCAAAAACTTTTCCTTTAATATCATTGTTATAATGTTTCAATATTTTATTTACAAATATTTTTCTTTGATTGATATTAACTTGATGAGTGGCTTTAAGTAAATCTGAATTAATTCCATAATCAGAAGCTGTTTTTATTAATGCCTGTACATCTTTAGGGAAACAGCTTCCGCCGTATCCTAATCCGTGAAATAAGAATTGATTTCCTATTCTTTTGTCGCTTGACATACCAATTCTTACTAAATCAGCATTTGCTCCCACTTTTTCGCATATATTGGCTATTTCATTAGCAAATGATATTTTTGTTGCTAAAAATGCATTTGCAGCATATTTTGTCATTTCAGCAGAACGTACATCCATTATTATGATAGGATTTCCTGTTCTTGTAAAAGGATTATAAATGTCTCTCATTATATCTATTGCTTTTTCACTATTGGAACCTATAACAACTCTTTCAGGCTTTAAGAAATCATCAACTGCAGCACCTTGTTTTAAAAATTCAGGATTAGATACAACATCAAATTCACCTTTATAATTTTTCTTTATTTCATCTTCAACTAATTTATGAGTTCCTACAGGTACAGTAGATTTATCAACTATTACTTTATATCCATTCATAGCTTTTCCTATATCATTAGCTACAGAAAGTACGAAACTTAAATCGCAGCTTCCATCATCTCCTGAAGGCGTTCCTACAGCTATAAAACAAGCAATAGATTTTTGTACAGCATAAGCCAAATCATTTGTAAACTCTAATCTTCCTTCAGATACATTAGAAACTATAAGTTCTTCTAATCCAGGTTCATAAAGAGGAGTAATACCATTTTTTAATTTTTTTAGTTTTTCTTCATCATTGTCTACACATGTAACATAATTACCCATTTCTGCAAGGCAGGCACCTGTAATAAGTCCTACATAACCAGTACCTATTATACATATTTTCATTTTTTACTCCTTTAAAATAAATATATAGACATTTAATTATTTTTATCATATAATAAATTATTATATTTTCAAGTAAAATATTATTTACTATAGACATTTTTAGGTTTTTCCGATAATATATAGTAAGATTTTCGATTTTTATGGGGCGTTTAGATGGATGATTATATAAAAAGCCTGCTCAAAGATTTCTTTGAAGAAGCATTCGAGATGCTTGACAGACTTGAGCAAAATATACTTATTTTAGATAATGAAAGAAACAATGATGATGCAATACAGGAAATATTCAGAGCAGTTCATACTTTAAAAGGAAGTGCAGGTGCTGTAGAATTAGTTGAAACACAAAAATATGCTCATAGATTTGAAGATTTGCTTGATTTAATAAGAAACAATAAAATAGAAGTAGATGATGCCACTATAGATGTTCTTTTAAAAGGTATAGATATATTAAAAGATTTGATTAATACAGCAAGCGAAGAAAGTGAATATTCAGGGGATATAGAAGCAGAAATAAAAAAACTAGAAGACTTTAAAAATATGAAATTAGGGGCAGGGCCTGCTCCGTCTTCCGGAGGAGATACTCCTGCATCAGATTCAAATGCCGCTTCTTCAGCAGCTCCTGAAGCTGAAAAGAAAATAAATAAATATGAACTTCTTCCTAATGATAGTGATTTGCTTGGTATAATCAGAGATAATGTAGAAGAAAATGTAAAAACTAAATTAGTACATGTAAGTTTTGACCCGGAAAGCCCTATGAGAACAGTTGGAGGGGTTCAAGTATTTGTAGCCCTTAAAGATGTAGGGGAAATAATGGGTAGTATTCCTCCGCTTGAAACTTTGGAAGGCGATGAGTTCTATGAGCATGTTACATATATACTTGCCGCTGTTAAAGAAGATCAAACTATAATAGATGCCATTACTTTGCCTGATGTTACTAAAGAAATATCAATAGAAGAAATAATACTTGAAGAATATGAAAAATTCCTTCAGGATAAAAAACAAAAAGAAGATGCCCAAAAAGCAAAAGAGGCTGCTTCTCCTGCCAATGCTGCTAAGAAACCTGATGCGTCTAAAGGCGGAAAAGACCATAAAACAGAAAGACAAAGTTCATTTCTTAGAGTTGAAAGCGATAGAATTGATGCCATGATGAACCAGGTGGGTGAGCTTGTAACAAATAAAAGTTCTTATGTTCAATATGATGATGATTTTACTTCATATAATAAAATAATAGGCAATGGTATAAATGAGGTAAAAAGATATTATAGAGACAGTATTGTTCAAATACTTAGAAAATTTGAAGAATACATGCAGAAAAAAGAAATTAAAGAAATTAGAAATATATATTTGGATGGTTTTAATGATAAACTTTCAGAATTAGTAAAAATGGAAGAAGAGTTTAAAACCACTTTAGATAAATTTAGAAATTCATATCAGCTTCTTACAAGAGTAACTAATGAGCTTCAGGAAACTGTAATGAAAATAAGGATGCTTCCTATAGCACAAACATTCAACAGATTTCCTCGTTTAATTAGAGATTTATCAAGAGATTTAGGAAAAGAAGTTAAATTAGAAATGTACGGAGAGGAAACAGAGTTAGATAAATCTGTTATCGAAGTATTAGTAGACCCATTAGTTCATATTATAAGAAATGCTATGGATCATGGTATAGAATTACCTGAAGATAGAGAAAAAGCAGGAAAGCCTAGAATGGGTACAGTTGTTTTAAGTGCTTCGCATGAAGGTAACTTAATCATAATTAAAATATCTGATGACGGTAAAGGAATGATACCTCAGAAAATATTTGAAAGTGCTGTTAAAAAAGGGCTTGTATCTGCAGATGCTAAATTATCAGAAAAACAAATGCTTGAATATATATTTGCTCCTGGTTTTTCTACCGCAGCTAAAATTACCAATGTATCAGGAAGGGGCGTTGGTATGGACGTTGTTAAGAAAAGTTTGGAAAAAATTAATGGTACAGTTGGTATAGAAACAGAGTGGGGTAAGGGTTCTACATTCTTCCTTAGAATACCTCTTACAGTTGCTATTATTCAGGCTCTTATCGTTGATGCGGAAAAAGAATATTATGCAGTTCCTATTAATAGTATATTGGAAACTGTAAAAATAGATGTTAAAGATATTCAGGAATTAGAAGGTATAGAGGTAATAAAAGTAAGAGATGATGTTATTAATGTATTAAGTATTAAAGAATTATTCAGACTTCCTTCAAGATACGATAATATAAAATCATATTATGCCGTTATACTTTCTTCTGAGGGTAAGAAAGTTGCTTTACTTGTTAATAACTTAATAGGTGAGCAGGATATAGTTATTAAAACATTAAAAGATAGTATCACAAAAAGCGAAGGTTTAGCAGGTGCTACAGTTTTGGGTGATGGTACTGTAAGCTTTATTTTGGATATTCAAACAATAGTAAGTCTTGGTACTAAGAGAATAATAGAAAGAGGAAAAGTGTCTAATTCTTCATCATCTAAAAATGATTTGAGAAGCTTTATAGAAAAATTAAAGAATAATGAAATACCTGAAGCTAATGCTGCAAAAAATAATGAATAAAATTATATAGTTATAATAAATAAAAGCAAGAAACTAAAATTAATAGTTACTTGCTTTTTAAATGATTTATTTTATTTCTTTATATAATACAACATCCATTTCTCCGTCAATTAATTCTCCAAGTTTTGGAACTATTGATTTGAAATGCGGCGAATTATTATGAGATTCTATTGCTTTTTCATCTTTCCATTCTTCTATGAAAGTAAGGTATTTACCGTCTGTACTCTCATATAAACTATAAGATATACATCCTTCTTCTTTTCTACTTTTTTCTATAAGTTCTTTGGCAGTTTCTATAAATTTTGATTTATTTTCTTGTTTAACAGGATTTTTAGCTATTATTTTAATCATTTTCTTATTCTCCTTTGATTTTTTTTCATCTTTTTTATTATTGATTCTTTTATTATATTTGTTTTGTGCTATTATAGGAGATTCAAATAAAGCTGTTTTTACTGCTTCAATTATATATATTGCAATATCATTATCCAATTGTTCTATTTCTGATTTATTGAAAGATGATAATACATAATCATTTACTTGTTTTCCGGCACTTGGTCTTCCTATACCAATTCTAATTCTTGTAAAGTCATCACTTTTTAAATGAGCAATAAGACTTTTAATTCCATTATGTCCGCCTGAGCTTCCGCCTTTTTTTATTTTAAAACTTCCAAATGGTATGTCCATATCATCATATATTACTATTATATCTTCTACATTTATATTGAAAAATTTTGTTATATAAGATGCAGATTCTCCTGAAAGATTCATATATGTGAGAGGCTTGAGCAATATATATTCTATATCATTCTTTTTAGCTCTTCCATACAAAGATTTCTTTTTATTATTGTCAAAATTAACGGAAAGATTTTGTGCTATTTTATCAAGCATAATAAATCCGACATTATGCCTATTGTTTTTATATTCTTCGCCTGGATTGCCAAGACCAATAACTAATTTAGTAATCATGAATATTTCTTTTTAGCAGCCTGAGGAGATTCAAATAAAGCTATACATGCAGCATCAACAACATTATCTGATATATCTTTAATTTTTTTTCTTTCATCTTTAGTAAATGGAGACAGTAGGAAATCTGCTTTTTCTTCATTTTCAGGGCATGCACCTATTCCAACACCAATTTTTGTAAAGTTGCCGTTTTTTAATGAATCTTCTATACTTTTTACACCATTATGATCTATTTCGTAATTTTCAGTATCTTCATCATTTTCATCACTCTTGGCAGGTATTATTTTAAATTCTCCTATAGGTATGTTAATATCATCATATATAACAATGATATTTTCTACAGTAATTTTCATAAAACTAGCCATATAAAGAGCAGCTTCGCCTGAAAGATTCATAAAAGTTAGCGGTTTTAATAACAAATACTCCATTTTACCATGCTTTGCTCTTCCAAAAACCGTTTTCTTTTTTTTGATATCCAATTCAACATTAAGCTTTTTGGCTACTCTATCTAATATCATATAGCCAACATTGTGTCTATGATTTTTATATTGTTCACCTGGGTTCCCAAGTCCCATTACTAACTTCATCATATATAGTATTAATCCTAATAACTACAGATTATTCTGCTCCTTTATTAGCATCATCATCTTGAGTAGTAACAACTGTAACTATAGCTTTAGAAGCATCGCCTACAGGATCAACACCTTCCGGGAATTTAATGTCGCTAATATGCAAGCTGTCTCCAACTTTTAATTCACTAACATCAACAATTAATTCTCTAGGTATAGAACCAGGGAAAGCTTTTACTGATAGACCATATTCAACTTGTTCAAGAGTACCTCCTCCTAAGCGTACGCCTTCAGGAGTACCTTCAATGTGAATAGGAACATAAGTTTTGATTTTTTTATTTCTGTCTATTTCATAGAAATCTATATGTCTAATACTTCTTTTTATACCATCTATTTGATAATCTTTTACTAAAACTTCTCTAGCTTTATTATTTTGTATATCTAAAGTAATGATATCGTGCTGACCTGCTAATGAAAAAACTTTTGTAAACTCTTTTAATTCTACAGCAATAGAGTACTGATTTTCTCTTCCATAAAGAGTTGCTAAAGCATAACCTTCATTTCTTAATTTGCGTCCAACACTTTTAAATTTTGTATCTCTTTGTAAAGCTTTAATAGTATAATTCTCACTCATATTTATTTCCTTTTATTTTACTTATCAAATAGCACACTTATTGAAAGTTCCATGTGTATATGTCTAATGGCATTAGCAATAACAGGAGCTACAGAAAGAACTTCTATTTTGCTGCCTAATCTGTCTTTCATAACTTTTAAACTATCTGTTATATAGAGCTTTTCTATTTCGCTGGCATTTATTCTCTCATAAACATCGCCTGAACATACAGCATGAGTAATAAAAACATATATTTTTCTCATTCCGGCATTTTTTAATGCCTGAATACTTTTTATAAGAGTACCGCCTGTATCTATTATATCATCTATAATAATGGCATCTTTACCATTAACATCGCCTATTATATTCATTACTTCGCATTCATTAGCTCTGTCTCTTCTCTTATCTATAATAGCGATATCTAAATTTAACTGTTTAGCTATTGCTCTTGCTCTTCCTACACCGCCTATATCAGGTGATACTATTATAGAATTAGACATATCTAAATCTTTTTTTATTTTATCCAAAAATACATTTTTAGAGAGCATGTGATCAACAGGTATATCAAAAAAACCTTGAATTTGAGCAGCATGCAAATCAAGAGCTAAAACTCTATGAGCACCAGATTCTGATAATAAATTAGCAACTAACTTAGCTGTTATAGGAACTCTAGGTTCATTTTTTCTATCTTGTCTTGAATATCCGTAATATGGTATAACTGCTGTAATACGCTTAGCACTTGCTCTTTTTAAAGCATCTATGATACAGTATAATTCCATCCAGCTTTCACTGCTTGAAGGTCTGCCTGTAGGCTGTATTACATAAGTATCTTTGTTTCTAACAGTTTCTTCAATTTGAACAAAGGTCTCTCCATCTGCAAATTTGCGTATTTCCATATTACCTAACTTAAGACCTAAGTTATTAACAACATCTTCAGACAATTGAGGATTTGCTGTTCCGCTTAATATTAATATTTCGTCTGCTATGCCCATTTAATTAACCATTTAGAAAAGTTGGGGTGGAAGGATTCGAACCCTCGAATAATTGGACCAAAACCAATTGTCTTACCGCTTGACGACACCCCAGTAGTCATAAAATTTATTTATTTAAATCTATGAGTTCCGTATTATACTATATCAATAAAATATGTCAAGTATTATAATTATATTTTAGCTAATTTTTTAAAAAAAATATTGATAAAAAATCAAAATAGTTTATTATAGATATTATAAGGTAAGGCAAATTATGACAATAGATATTAATAACTATATCCCTATAGATTTGAATATAGTTAAAACTAATTTAAATATTATTAAAATGCATACTAATGGAGTATTATGTACTAATAATGATAATGTGAGTTTATTAATTCCTAATCATAAATTAGATATTTTATTTGATAGAAATTGTATTAATAAAGATATATTTACTAACTTTTATATAGAAAAACCTTCAAAAGAAGTTATAGATATTTTTTTAAATAGATTAAAAAAAGAAGAGAGAGATTATCATAATTTAAAAGATATTAATCAGTTTTTTAAAGTTTATAGAGACTGCATGCCTGATTCTGAAGAAACTAAAAAATTTGAATACGATATATTAGAAGTTATACTTAAAGAAACACCTAAAGAAAGATTTATTTCTCTTAATAATTATATTGATATACTGGATCAGTATCTAAATGAAGGATTTGATGAAAATTCAATACAATATATACTTGATATAATTAGTGAATTAGCCTTTATAGAAAGAATAAATTTAATTCATCTATTAAATGCTATGAAAGATACTATTAATCAGCCTGATTTTGATAATGTAGAATATTATGATACTCAGTATATATCAAATAATTTAATACTTGTTGTTAGTAAATTAATAAATAAAATATACCCTGATATAGATTTGTTTTATAAAATTGATAATTTCAAGTGCAGAAATGTAATAGGTCATGGAAATAGGGTTTTTATAACTTTTATAGAATTTTTATTATACTATAATGATGAAGTATCAAAGCAGCTTTCTCTTAAATCCATTATCAATTTTAACACTAAATATTATAATTATTATAAAAGAGTATTTGAAAATTATAATATAGATAAAAAAGTAATAACTTTCGATGATATTTTTAAAAATGGGTTTAAAAAATTATCTATAGAAAGAATAGCCAATTTTGCTGCCGGGGCGTTTTGGCATGATGTTGTAAAAGTAAAAGAACTTGATTATTTGAATGTTAAAAAAAGCAAAGATTATAGTAAGAGTTCTACTTCTCATGCAATTAAAGGATATCAATTTTTAAGGTATTTTAGAAATTATAATAATGATATTTCTTTAATAGTTGGAATGCATCATGAATATTACGGATATGGATACAGTATTTTATCAAATATAATATCTACATATTTAAAAGAAAATAAAACATTATCTCCCGCTTGGCTGGTATCTTATTATTCTGAAGATATTTATTCATTAGATAGTTTATCATTTTTTCCTGCTAAGGTATTAGAAATAGTTGATTTATTTGATACAATAGTTATTCCTCAAAAAAATTATAGCAGAAAAGGTTTAAGCGTAAAAGAAGCTATAGATTTAATGTATGTAAATTATATAGAAAATGAAGTTCAAATTGATCCTATATTATTTGATTTGTTTATTCAATTTTTAATAGATGTAAAAAAAGAAAATATAAAAAATCCATTTAATTAATATTCGCCTTCATCATTTCCAATATAATATTTAAACACATCATAAGGTGAATAAATACCTAAATCTGTAACAACAGCACTTACTAAATGAGGAGGAGTATAATCAAATGCAGGATAAAATCCTTTTACACCTTCTTTAGAAGTTTTCACTCCCATAGCTTCAGTTACAAGTTTTTCATCTCTGAATTCAAAATGCACATCATTAAATCCATTATAGCCTTTATCAGGAGCACCAGTTACAAAATAAGGTATTCCCAAATATTTTGCTACTATTGCTATCTGAAAAGTGCCTATTTTATTAACTACAGCCCCATTCAAGCATATTAAATCGGCAGCAGAAGTAAATACATCTATTTTTTTCTCCTGCATGGTATATGCTACCATATTATCAGTTATAACAGTTACATCGGCTCCTTGATCATAGGCAACTGTTGCTGTAAGTCTTGCACCTTGAAAATATGGTCTTGTTTCTGCACATACAACTTTTATATCTTTATTCTTCTTTTGAAATTCCTGTATCATAAATCCGACTATAGATTCTCCGAAACATTGAGTGAGTATAGTGCCTTTATCAGGAAACATTGATACTAAATTTTCAGCTATTTTTTTTATTTTTGAATATCTTTTTGTAGATAGTTCTATACCTCTGTTAAACATAGCTTCTATAGGGTCTTTTCCAGTATTTATAGCTTCTGTTCCAGCCTCTAAACATGATTTAGTTATAGACATCATTCTAGAACTTGTAGTAGGTCTTGAATTAGCTAAAGTATTGCAGGCATGTTTTAAAAATTCTATTCTGTCATTTCCTTCTAAATGCTTAGATTCATAGCCTGCAAGCGCCATTCCCATAGCAACAGCTAAATAAGGACCAGCACTTTGAGTTACCATATCTGCTATTGCTTTTGATACTTCTCTATGTGTTTTGCATTCTACAAAATTAACTTTATTAGGATATACTCTTCTGTCTAATATCTTCACGCATCCTTCATCATACCAAGCAACGTTTTCAAATTGAAGCATAAAAGCTAATTCTTTATCTATTCTATTTATTGAAGACATAAAAAACTCCTAATAGTTAAAAAATAACATATCAAATATTATTAAAATCTATTTTAGATATAACTTTATCTATAACTTCCATAAAATTTTCTTCTTCAGAGATTCTATCTCTATACATTATACATTCTATACCTATATTAAGAAGCATATATTCTATATTTCTTCTTAATTCTTCATCATCAACTGATTCTATTTCTTTAACCCTTGCACATCCGGTAGTTCTTCTTAGTATTTCAAGTCCGCAAATACCAAAAGATGTTTTCAATACTTCTAATAAATAGTATTCTATAAAATAGTCATTTTTTATTGATACATCTATTGAGTCATGTATGGTTTTTGTTATAAACTTATTTTTGAATAATTTAATAATATCATTTATAACACGGAATAAAAATGAAGTATAATTTTTATCATTAGTAACGTTTATATGATAAACATAGGCAAAAATGAAATTAGCTATGACATTTCCTAAATCGTATCCTATAGGACCGTAAAAAGCAAATTCACAGTCCATAACCTTTATATAATCATCGTTCACAAATATAGAACCTGTATGCAAATCTCCATGTATTAATGCCTGTGTATTATTCATAAACTCATATTTAAGTTTTGCTGCTTCTGATTGAAGTATTTTATTATTATACAAATTATCTTTAACAAATTGAGACAAAGAACTTGAAAATACATTTTCATTAAGTATATTAAAAAAAGGTTCTCTAAATACAAGCTCTTCGCTTATTTTGCATAGTTCTTTATTTATATATTTAGCAACATTATCTTTTTTATAAAAAGTATCAATGAAAAAATCTGCAGATGATAGAGTAGTTTCCACTATGAATTCTGATATTTGCTCTGATAGATGATGATATATATGTCCATGCATTAGAGCATCTCTTAATACAAGGTATCCTTTTAAATCTTCCATTATAAATAGTTTCATTGTATTGTCTATATGAAAAATTTTAGGAGCTGCATCAGGAAGCAAAGAACCATAATATGATAAAATTTCTGCTTCTCTTGTATTTCTATTAGTATCAAGTACTCTTCCAGATGAGTTGCTTCTTGTATGGACACCAGCCTGTTTTAATATAATAGAATTACTGCCGTTGCTTATTCTATAAACATAATTTATATTTCCATCTCCTATTTCCTGACATGTTATCTTATCATTAGGATCAAAATATTGTAGTTTATTTTTTACATAAGCAAGAACATCTTTTTCTTCCATTAAAAAATATTCGTCAAATTTTACCATGAATGAAACCTATAAATAATTTTTTTATTTAGAAACTATAGCATAAAAAGTATAAATATCAATGATGTTATAATTTTTTGTGGATGATTTTTTATGTTTTATAATATGGTATTTTACATTCTTTTAATAGTAATTATATTTAATATTATATATAGTATGATAATATGTTAATAATATTTTTAATAAGTGAATTGATAGTTTATAATTATCTTTATGTGTATTGTTTATATAATATTTAATATATAAGAATTGTTTAAATTATTATATAAAAATATATGTAAATATGTGAAATTGTAATTAACTACATAATATACCTTGACTAAGTATATTTTTTGTACTATAATAATTACTAAAATATATATTAATTTTTTAAAAAAAAGGGGTTAAATATTATGAAAGTTATAGTAATAGGTTGTAACCATGCTGGTACATGGGCAGCAAAAACATTGGCAGCTTCTAAAAAATGTGAAGTAGTAACTTATGATAGAAATGATAATATATCTTTCTTAGCATGCGGTATAGCGCTTTGGGTTGGTGGTGTTGTAAAAGATCCTAAAGGTTTATTCTATGCTAGTCCTGAAAGTTTAAAAAGTGAAGGCATTGATGTTCACATGGGACATGAAGTAATGAAAATAGACTGGGCTAACAAAAAATTACATATTAAAGAATTAAAAACTGGAAAAGAATTTGATGATAATTATGATAAGCTTATTCTTGCTACTGGTTCATGGCCTGTAACTCCTCCTATTGAAGGTTTGATGCAGGAAGGAACTACTTACGGACTTAAAAAAGGTATTTTCTTCTCTAAATTATATCAGCAGGGTCAGGAAATTATTGATGAAATAGCTAAACCAGATGTAAAAAGAGTTATGGTAGTAGGTGCTGGTTATATAGGTGTTGAACTTATTGAAGCATTCAAAAACCATGGAAAAGAAGTTATATTAATGGAATCTATGCCTAGAGTTATGGCTAACTACTTTGATAAAGAAATCACTGATGAAGCTGAAAAAAGAATCAAAGAAGCTGGTATAGAAATGCATTTAGGTGAAACAGTTAAGAAATTTGAAGGTGACGACAGAGTTAAGAAAGTTGTTACTGATAAAGGTTCTTATGATGTAGATATGGTTGTAATGTCAGTTGGTTTCAGACCTAATAGCGAACTTTACAAAGATTATTTAGAAACTCTTCCTAATGGTGCTATCGTTGTAGATACTACAATGAAAACTTCTAAAGATGAAAATGTTTATGCTATAGGTGACTGTTCTACTGTATATTCAAGAGCTTCTGAAAAACAAGAATACATTGCTTTAGCTACTAACGCTGTAAGAATGGGTATAGTTGCTGCTAATAATATAGTTGGAAATAAAGTAGAATACTGCGGTACACAAGGTTCTAATGCTATTTGTGTATTCGGATACAATATGGCTTCTACTGGATGGTCTGAAGATACTGCTAAGAAAAAAGGATTGAAAGTAAAATCTAACTTCTTTAAAGATGCTGAAAGACCAGAATTTATGCCTACTTATGAAGATGTATTAGTAAAAATTGTTTATGAAGAAGGTACTGGACGTTTGCTAGGAGCTCAAATTGCTTCTAAACATAATCATGCTGAAGCTATTCACGCATTCTCTCTTGCTATTCAAAGAGGCATGACAGTTCAGGAATTCGCTTTGTCTGACTTCTTCTTCCTACCTCACTACAACAAGCCATTATCTTGGATGACTATGGTTGCTTTTACAGCTAAGTAATGAAATTATAATATAAACAAGTGATATCAAGCCCTAATAAATATTTTTATTAGGGCTTTTTTATTTGCATTTTTTTTATATTAAGTTATTATTTGTAATAATCTTAAATTGGAACAATATGATTAAGTCAGGAATATATAAAAAACTATTGATAGTTATTGCAAGTATAATACTAAATTTTGTATTATCTTACATAGCTGCATCTTTAAAAATATGTTTTATTTTTATGTATAGTGTAGGCACTATATTAAGCGCCGTTGTTTTAGGTCCCATATACGGATCTTTAGCGGGACTTTTTACTAATGTTATATTATCTTTATTCATGGATTACGCCAATATACACTTTACGGTTGTCAATGTGATAATAGGTTTAGTAGTTGGTTTCACAGTTAATAAATATGGTTTTGGAATAAGAATGGCTGTATTTTTGGGAGTAGTTCTTGCAATTATATCATCAGCAATATCCATACCTACATTAATAATATTATCTGAAGGAAATATAGCTAAAACTTTAGATTTTACAATTCAATATTTAATGACTAAAGGTATGAATGCAGAGACAGCTATTGTATTGGGAACTTTATTAAGTACTTTACTTGATAAGATACTTTCATGTTTGATTGTTGCAGTATTTTATAGAAAGAAAGTTTATAAAAATTCCATTATTGGGTATTATACAATAATTAAAAATCTTTTTAATGAAAAAATGAAATATGATATTATAATTTTTGTTTTAGGAATTATAGTAAATATTGTTTTTACATATATAGTTCTTCTATTAAAGATACCATTTTTATTTATGGATTCTATAGGAACCATATTAACAGCGGTAATAATAGGACCTATTGCCGGTGCTTTGGTTGGTATATTTACAAATATAATATTTTCTTTTTCAATAGATTATTTAAATATACATTTTGCAATTGTAAATGCTATTATAGGGCTTTCTGCTGGATGTATAGCAAGGAAATATAGTTTTAATATAAAAACAGCTTTGATATCAGGTATTATAATAGGTATTATAAGCGGACTTATATCCATACCTATTTCTATATTATTGGCTAATGGAACTACTTCCGGAACCATAGATGTATTTATTCAAGATTTACTTAGCAGCGGTAAAAATTTAATAATATCTACTTCTATTATAACATTATCAACAGCTATATTAGATAAATTATTATCTTGCGTATTAGTTTCTATAGCTGTAAAAAAAGTATATTTTTTCAAGATAAATGAAAGATAGCTAGAATTTTTTTATATTGAATTTTTTTTTATTTTTATATATTTTAATATTATATGTTTTCGGTATATTTATGAATAATAGATTAAAATATAATACATTAATTATTTTTATAAGTTTAGCAGTAAATTTTACTTTTACTTATATAGTACTTATGTTAAAAATACCTTTTTTGTTCATGGATTCTATAGGCACTGTATTATCTGCGGTTATACTTGGCCCAGTATATGGAGCAATAGTTGGTATTTTAACTAATGTTATTTTATCATTTTCATTAAGTTATTCGCATTTATATTTTGCTATAATCAATGCTGTGATAGGATTAGTAGTTGGTTTTATAGCATATAAATTTGGATTTAATTTTACATCTTCTGTAATAACAGGTATCATCATAGGAATTATTGCTCCGTTAATAGGAACCCAATATCTATAATGTTATCTGACGGATTTACAGGAGGAACAGTAGACAATTTTATAAATTCTTTAGTTGATAAAGGTATAAATGTAAGTAAAGCTTCATTCATGGCGAGGATATTAGCTAATATACTTGACAAGATTTTATCATGTTTAATTGTTTATATAGCGGTTACAAAAATTGTATTTTTTCAAAAAGTTGTAAACGTTGAAAATAATAAAGAAAAAGAAATAGAAGAAAAAGAGGAAACAGATGATATTTGACGCTCATTCAGATATTTGGACAGATGTTACAGTTAAAACATTAAGAGGCGAAAATAATATTATAAAAAAATATCATTATGATAATTTAGTAAAAGGACATATAGGAGGTTCTATATTTGTTATATGGGTAGAGCCTAAAAATTATTCAAGAGCATTAGATAGGTAAGGGAAATACAAAATGCAATATCAAATGAACTTGAATATATAAATGATATAATATCCATAGTAAAAAGCTATGATGAAATGCTTAAAGCACAAAAAGAAAATAAAATATATATATTTATAGGTTTTGAAGGACTTATATCTATAGATGATAATATTGATTTGATAGATGAGTATTATGAATATGGGGCAAGGCATGCTAGTTTAACATGGAATGAAGAAAATAAATTAGCATCAGGAGTGAGAGGAGATTCTAGTAAAGGATTAACAGCATTAGGTAAAAAAGTTGTGAAAAAAATGCAGGAAATGGGTATGATAGTTGATGTATCCCATTTAAATGATAAATCTTTTTGGGATGTTATTGATATAATTTCACACCCTATAATAGCTTCGCATTCCAACAGCAGAGTATTATGCAATAGTCCTAGAAATCTTACAGATGAACAATTAAAAGCTATTCGTGATGTTAATGGTGTTGTTGGATTTAACTCATACAAGTGGTTTATAGATGAAAATTCAGATAAACATACTATTTACAGAGGAATAGATCATATTAAATATATAGCAGATAAAATAGGAATTGATCATATAGGACTTGGTTTTGATTATAATGAATACTTTGAAGATGATGAGACTCCTTATGTAAAAGGTTTAGAAAATGCTTCTAAATCCTATGATATTATAAACCTGCTTAAAGATTCAGGCTTTAACAATGATGAAATAATGAAAATTGAATACGGCAATTTTCATAGAGTAATAAAAGAAATAATGTAAAAACTATTACCAAGTCTTTTTTATTTCTTTTAATATTTCTTCTGTTAATTTTATAGTATTAACATCATCTTCTATGGATACAAATATTTGATCCTTTCCTAATATGCAATTAGCGAAATGTTCATCCTCTAATTTTAAAGGGTTATCTCTATGTATAAATACTCTTTCTATAATAGATTCTTGTTTATAATTTATACCTACAGAAGTTTTTATATTACTTTGACTCATAGCCTGTCTATGTATAGTTATATCTTGTGTAGCATAGTCTAATATAAAGTATGCTTCCTCTGTGCTTATTGCTAAAGTTCTGATTTTTTCCTGAGTTACTCTGCTTGCACTTATAGTTGCTATAGTTTCATCTTCAAATTCCAATAATGCACTCGCTATATCTTCATTGTTTGTTCTTATTCTTTTACCGCTTGCTGAAAATTTTATTATTGGTTTTTTTACTAAAGAAGTTACTATATCTAAATCATGAATCATTATATCAAATACAACTCCTACATCAGTAATACGCGGAGTAAAAGGAGCCAATCTTCTTGCTTCTATTAAATATGGTTTTTCTATTATATGATGAAGTTCCTGTACAGCACCATTAAATCTCTCAACATGTCCTACTTGTAATATAACATTATTCTTTTTTACTATTTCTTCTAATTCTAATGCCTGAGCATAAGTTTCTGTCATTGGTTTTTCTACTAATACATGTTTTCCTTTTTCTACAGCTTTTTTTGCTATTTCAAAATGGTATATAGTAGGAGTTGCTATTATAACAGCATCTGCATTATCTATAGCTTCATCAATACTATTGAATTTTTTTATATTATATTTTTGAGATATTTCATCAAGATGATTTTTATTTTCATCATATATGCCTGATAAATTTATTTGATTAATTTGATTTATAACATTTAAATGGAACTGTCCCATTCTTCCCACGCCTATAAGACTTATATTTACCTTATCCATTAATAATTCCTTTATCATAAAATTTATTAAATAAGATTATAATTATAATTATTACAAAATTCAATATTATTTTGCATCAATTGTTTAAATTATTTAAAATATTACTGATTATATATATCAAATATTTAAAAATTATAGTATATTGTTGTTATTAATTAGTTTTTCTTTTTTAAACTACTATATTCAAGGAGTTATTATGAAAACTGACATAGAAATAGCACAAGAATGCAAATTAAAAAAAGCTGATGAAATTGCAAAAATGCTTAATCTTAGCGAAGATGATTATGAGGTTTATGGTAAGTATAAGGCAAAAATAGAATTGTCTCTTTTGAATAAGCTAAAAGATAAACCTAATGGCAAATTAGTTTTAGTAACAGCTATAACACCTACACCAGCAGGAGAGGGAAAATCAACAGTAACAATAGGGCTTACTCAGGGACTAAATAAAATTGGTAAGAATGCAATATCTGCTTTGAGAGAACCTTCTCTTGGTCCGGTATTTGGAATTAAAGGCGGGGCATGCGGAGGAGGATATGCACAAATAGTTCCTATGGAAGATATTAATTTGCATTTTAACGGAGATTTTCATGCTATAGGAAGTGCTCATAATTTGATATCTGCTTGTATTGATAATCATATTAAACAAGGCAATGAATTAAAAATAGATACAAATAAGATAATATTCAAAAGAGTTGTTGATATGAATGACAGGGCATTGCGTGATATTGTAATAGGGCTTGGAGGCAGTGAGAACGGAGTTACAAGGCAGTCATCATTTCAAATAACAGTTGCATCTGAAATTATGGCTATACTTTGTTTATCTAATTCTTTGATGGATTTAAAAGAGAGAATAGGAAATATAGTATTTGGTTATGATGTTAATGATAATCCTTTAAAAGTTAAGGATTTAAAAGTTGAAGGTGCTGCTTGTGCTTTGCTTAAGGATGCTATAAAACCTAATTTGGTGCAGACATTAGAAAATACTCCTGCTATAGTTCATGGAGGACCTTTTGCTAATATTGCACATGGATGCAACTCTGTACTTGCTACAAAATTAGCTTTAAAACTTTCTGATTATACTATTACAGAGGCTGGTTTTGCTGCTGATTTGGGTGCTGAAAAGTTTCTTGATATAAAATGCCGTGTTGCTGGATTGAAGCCTAACTGCATAGTATTAGTTGCTACTATAAGAGCATTAAAACATCATGGCGGAGCTTTAGAGCTTAATAAAGAAGATTTAGATGCTTTGAATAAAGGATTTGATAACTTGGATAAGCATATTGAAAACATGAAAAAATATAATGTTCCTGTTGTTGTTGCTATCAATAAATTCTCATCCGATACTGATAAAGAAGTAGAATTAATAAAAAAACATTGTGAGGATATGGGCGTTGATATTTCATTATGCGAGGTTTGGGAGAAAGGAGGAGAAGGCGGAAAAGATTTGGCAGAAAAAGTTGTAAAAGCAGCTTCCAAAGAATCTAATTATAAACCTTTATATGAATTGGAAAAAACTATAAAAGAAAAAATAGAAATTATATGTAAAGAAATATATGGGGCAGGGGATATTAAGTTTTCTGCTAAGGCTAATAAGATGATGAAAAAAATAGAAAGTATAGGTTTTGGAAATCTTCCTATTTGTATGTCAAAAACTCAAAAATCTATATCCGACAATCCTGCTTTATTGAATGCTCCTAAAGGCTACACTATTAATATTGATGAAATAAAACTTGCTTCAGGTGCTGGTTTTATAATTGCTATGGCAGGAGGTATAATAGATATGCCAGGACTTCCTAAAGTTCCTGCGGCATGCAATATCGATATAGATGAAAATGGAAAGATAAGCGGATTATTCTAATTAGATATTAATTTTATAAAATATAAAAATAAAAAAGAGCTATGAAAAAAATCATAGCTCTTATTTTTTGTATTAATTATTTTTTTATTCTGCAGCTGTAGTATCAGTTGTTTCTGTACCAGCAGTATTATCAGCAGGTGTTGTTTCTGCTGCTGTATCTGTATTATCAGCTGGTACTGTTTCTTCTGTTTCAGTTGTAGTATCAGTAGTTGCTGTTTCCTCTGTTTCAGCTGTACTGTCAGCAGATGTTGTTTCATCTGTTACTGCAGCAGCTGTTTCTTTTTTAAGATTGTCTATATCATCTACAGTTATACTTAAATCCATTCTTCTTATAACAGTTTTTGCTGTTTCAGCATCAACAGTTTCTCCTAAAGGATCAAGTAATGTTATTTCAGGATCTTCGTTTTTATACTGTTTTATTTCAACTACATATCCTTCAGCATCTTTTGCTATTGTAGTTTTATTTCTTCCGTCATTGTTTATATCTATAGTAACACCATTAATTCTCACTTCATTTACCGTACTTCTTCCGTCTATATAAGTTTTTGTAGTAGATGTGCTTCCGTCTGCCTCCGTAACAGTTGTTTCAGTATTGCCGGCAACATCTCTTGTTACTATTGTAATAGAACCGTTAGGTTTACTGGTAGTTGTTACGCTGCTTGAATCTGATGCCACAACTTCAATTACAGTAGTTGAGTCTTTATTGATAGTTGTTGTTTCTCTTGATCCATCTTTTCTTATTATTCTTTTTATTGTAGTGCCGTCAGGCATTTTTATTTCACTTATAGTATCTTCAGCAACAGTATCGGTTATAACTGTACCATCAACTTTTTTGGTTACTACAGTGAAAGATCCGTCATCATTATATGTTTTTGTTATAATGCTTCCGTCGTCAGCTTTAACATTATATGAGAATGTTCCTGCTCCGGATGCTTCGGAATTTCTTTCTTCAACTCTTCCGTCAGGATAAACTATTTTTAAATTGCTTACACCATTAGCATCAACAGTTGTAGTTCCTATACTTCCGTCTATATAATTAGCTACTACTACATAGCTTCCATCCGGATTTTCTGTTTTTACTATAACAGCACCATCAACGCGTTTTGTTTCTGTTACAATATTTCCATAATTATCTTCTGTTCTTTTTACTTCTGTACCATCCAAACTTCTAGTATAGAAGAATGCTCCATTATCATCTTTATAATTTGTTGTAATAGAACCGTCAGATCTTTCTACTACAAATGCTTTGTTGCTTTCTAATGTTTTTCTATTTATAAAAGAACCGTCAGGATATAAAGTATATTCAAAAGTATCTCCTGAAGATGTTTTTGTATTGATAGATTTTGAATTATCTATCATATATGTTTCTACTCTTCTGTCTCCGTTTTCAAATAATATTTCTATTTCTCTTTTACCATAAGGATATATTGTATCAGAAACTTCATAATTATTTGAGTACATTTTTGTTCTTTCTACTTTTCCGTTTTCATAAGTTATTCTTACGCCGTTATCATATAAAGTTTCTCTTTCATAATCAAAATTAGGAAATACATTTTCTGTTGTTATGCTTCCGTCATTATTAGTGTTTACTCTATGATTATTTGTAAACGGTATAAATTTAACAGATGTATCATTACTTCTTATTAGAGATATAACTTTTTCTAAAGACTCTTTTTGGTAATAATCATTTCCTACATTTGTTAAAAATATTTCATAAGCTATAGCAGCATTAGTTATTTCTCCAAGTGCTATAAATGTATGTCCCATATTTAAATATGCACTGTAATATAAAGCCCAAGTATTATATAAATCAACAGAAGCTATATTAGTTTTTATTTCTACCATGTTTCCATTTGTATCCATAACATTAGTCATAATCACTATATTTGTTACGATATAAGGTTCTTCATTTTCTTCTGTTACAACATAAGTAGAACCAGTAGTTGTAGAATTGGTATTCATAACTACATTATTTGAATCTCCTGTATTTATTTCATTTGTAACATTATCAGGAGGAAGAGAAGTTTCAGATACTGAAGGATCTACAACCTCAAGATTAAAGTTTGTATTAGCTTCAAATATAACAGTAGTATTCGTAAACTCATATTCATTTGTGTAAGTATTTGTTATGATAACATTAGTAAACAAAGGCAATTTTATAAATGTATTATCTAATGTATTTTTTATAGTTTCATTTGACTGATTTAAATTATTTATTGCATCAGATATTGCATTTGTATCGGATGATAAATTTGTTGACATTGTATTCGTATCAATAGGTGAAATTAAATTTGTGCTTCCTAACTCATTTGTTCCTATAGATATATTTGTTGCATTTTCATTAGAAGAAGCAGCATTAACATCAAATGTAAATATCGTATTTGTTACAACATTTTGGGAAATAGTATAATTTGTTAATACCTCATAATTCAATTTTGTTACGTATGGAGAGTGCAGACGTTGTATAGATCTATTATACCAAACTAAAGCATCTTCGTAATTTTTTAATTGATAATATGAGTTTGCTATATTATTACAATATGAGTATGAATCATTTATATCAAAAGCCAATTTGTAATAATTGATTGCATTTTCATATTGTTTATCCTGAAAATAACATGCACCTATATAATAATAGAGCATATCATTTGTAGACAATGGTCTTTTTTCTAAATATAGTAAAAAAGCTTCTCTTGCAAAATTATATTTTTTTTGGAAGAAAAGTTTTTCCGCATTGTAAAATTCTTTGTCTATATTTCTCTTATCATTAGGTGCTGCATTCTGTCCAAGTAATGATAATGATACTGCTAAAATAGCTGCTAAAGATATTATAAGAAATTTTTTCATAATAATACGATCCTTTTTATAAATTTAAGGACAATATTTAAAACTATTAATTCTTTATATAGTCAAAATAATGATTAAATAGAGAATAAAGTATATATTCGCTATATCCTCTCACTTTTTTATTTTTATCTAAAACATCATTTAAAAATTCAAATGTTTTTTCATCAGGGTTTTCTATGTAATATAATCTCTCTTTAGATAAAGATACGCTGTCATTTTTTAACATTTTTATAAGAGAAAGTTCTTTTAATCTGTCTTTTTTATCCTCTCTGCTTGAATAATATGAAAAAAGTCTTTTTACAAGATTTTCAAATACTATTTTATTATACATAACAGCACGTCTAACATCTGTATCTATACTGCCGTCGTAATTACTTATTTCACTGTCAAATATTGCAATTGATATAGCTGACCTTATATCAGCAAATACCGCTTTTTCCTCTTTTAATTTAAATTTTTTATTAGACATAATATTAGAAAGTATTCACCTTTATTTAAAATATAATACTTATGTTATATCGGAAATACTGAAAATTTTATTAAATAAAATTATTTTTATGTACTATAGCTGTTTGAAAAATAAATCAGTAAATATTTATACTATTTTTTGATTTTTATATAATTTAGAAATAAAAAACCCCTCTCATAATTATTTATGAAAGGGGTAAATATTTATATATTAAATATTATTTATTTTTTATAGCATCATTAGGATTTGAAGCAGTTTCTCTGTTTTTTAATCCTTTAGCCCATTGACCAGTAATGAACAATTCTATAACAGCCAATACGATCATAACAGCAGCTATACCAGCTAATACATATCCGTCAAAAGTAGCTTTCATAATGTTAGTATATACTACTAAAGCTAAAGCAGAAAGTGTAACGGCAAACATGAATGTTAGAGGTATAACGTTTTCCCAAGAAGTTCTGCCTTGGCGGTTTTTTATCCAAGCAGCAACTGCTAATAATGATAAACCAGCTAATAATTGGTTAGCACTTCCAAATATAGGCCATATTCTTTCATAGCCGTAAAGAGTAAATCCTAAAGATATGGCAACAGTAATACCTGTAGCAAGATAAGGATTTGTAAATACAGTTTTTACTGTTCTTCCATCTTCAGTATAGTATTCACCCA
The DNA here is from genome assembly GCF_944390595.1 of uncultured Brachyspira sp. Lineage (GTDB taxonomy): Bacteria > Spirochaetota > Brachyspiria > Brachyspirales > Brachyspiraceae > Brachyspira. The sequence goes on from NZ_CALXRN010000108.1 coordinate 38,877, forward strand.
ATTCTTGAACCAAGTATCTTCCTATACGAGTGGCACTGTCTAAAGAAGTTAAAGTAAAAGAAGCGAATGCTAAAGTAACAAAAGTTTGACCTAATCCCATAGGTATTCCAAAAGAATTCATAAATGTTGCAACGCCTAAAGCAAATCTAGCAGCTGGAGTTCCTTCAGTATTTCCTGCAATTGCAGCAACGCTCATTAAAGCAACTATTGCAACTATACCTTCTATAAGCATAGCTCCGTAGCCTACAAGTTTAGCATCTTTTTCGCTATTAAGCTGTTTAGCACTAGTACCAGAGCTTACAAGAGCATGGAAGCCTGATATAGCACCGCATGCAACAGTGATGAAAAGTATTGGGAATAAATAGTTTCCAGCACTAGGCATAAATCCTGTGAAAGCTTGAGTTTGTATAGCAGGTCTCATTATAACCAAACCAATAACACCTCCTACTACCATAGCATATAATAAGAAAGAAGACAAATAGTCTCTAGGCTGCAGAAGTATCCACACAGGCAGAAGAGAAGCACATATTATATATATTACCAATATTATTTGCCAATGAACTTTAGTTAAAGCTAAGAACGGAAATTTATCAG